>JANOCH010000470.1:0-20782 GCA_031412015.1 Chitinophagaceae bacterium | reverse complement strand
GTCATTTTTGTGAACACCTCATGCCGGTGGAGCAAATGGATGGATTTGGAGTAGTGGATCATGAAAAACTAGGTGCTGATTATTTACGGAGCAAAGGATTTTCGGAAGATATCGCCAGCCTGGTACAAAATCATGTACAGGCCAAAAGATACCTTACTTATCACTATCCTTCTTACTATGAACAATTATCTGAAGCCAGTAAAAAAACACTGGAGTTCCAGGGTGGAGTGATGACAGTGGAGGAGGCCACACTTTTCGAAGCAGATAAATTGTTTGATCTCCATATTAAGCTCCGTCGCTGGGATGAAAAAGCAAAGCTGGAAAAACAACCCATGCCGCCACTTCAAAAGTATAAGGAGATGGCCATACGGCATTTGGAAAACAGTCAATCATTTGTAAAGAATTAAAGGTTTGTTCATATAATTAGCCGCCGGGTGGCTATAGATAATGGTAACTTGCTTAAAACTTTTATATGTCAATCAGGCTCGCTGTATTTGATATCGCCGGTACTACTGTGGCCGATGACCATGCTGTTGCTACCGCTTTTCGCCATGCATTTGAATCGTACGGGTATGCAGATGTATCGGAAGAAGATGTCAAACCATTGATGGGATATAAAAAACCCATTGCTATCCGGATGGTATTGGATAAACTAGGAGTTGATGAGGACGTGATGCTGGTAGAAGACATCCATGACGAATTTGTGACTGAAATGATGGATCACTACGAATATTCCGCGGAAGTAAAAGCAATGCCGGAGGCGGAAAATGTTTTTCTTCAATTAAAAGAGAGAGGAATAAAAGTTGCGCTGAATACAGGCTTCTCCAGAGATATAGCTGATGTAATAGTCAGCCGTCTTCAATGGATGGAGAGAGGATTGATAGATGATTATATCGCCAGTGATGAAGTGGAAGCAGGCAGACCACAGCCTTTTATGATCCAGACACTCATGCAAAGAGCGGGGATCACTGATGCCAGCGAAGTAATCAAAATTGGCGATACGGAAGTAGATGTAAACGAGGGCAGGAATGCGGGTTGTTCGCTGGTGATAGCGGTAACGACCGGCGCTTTTACAAAAGAACAACTGGAGGAATATCACCCCGATCATATTATTGACGACCTTTCCCAATTACCTGCATTAATTTTTTAGTCAGTGTCTGTTATCGCAGCTCCTTTACAAAAAACCGGGAATAAAAGAATTGTTGTTACTATCTGTGCAGCGATAGTCGCTTTTTTGGCCTACTCATCTGTTTATGCTTATCGCAAGCCCTTTACCGTTGCTACTTTTGAGGCCATCAGCTTTTGGGGTATATCATATCAAACCCTTCTGATCATCAGCCAGGTGATCGGTTATATGCTCAGTAAATTTTATGGCATAAAGTTTATCGCTGAATTAAAAAGATTGGGTCGGTGGAAAACAATTTTTTCACTGATCAGTATTGCATGGCTATCCCTTTTATTTTTTGCAATCGTACCGGCGCCTTTTGGTATGATCTTTCTTTTCATCAATGGCTTTATGCTGGGTTTCATGTGGGGTATTATTTTTAGCTATGTGGAAGGAAGGATCGGAACGGATTTTATCGGTTCTGTAATGGCGGTCAGTTTTATTTTTGCGGGAGGCTTCACCCGTTCGGTAGCTAAATGGTTAATGCTTCAATGGGGAATTACTGAACAATGGATGCCTTTCATGACAGGTCTTTTATTTGCCTTGCCACTTGGTCTTTTTATATTTTTTTTAGAGAAAGTGCCGCACCCTGATGAAGCCGATATAAAAGAACGAACGGAAAGGGTACCTATGAATAAAGCGGACAGGAAAAAGTTTTTGAAATTATTTGGCGGAGGGATCGTTATCATCACCATCACTTATTCTTTTCTTACCATCATCAGGGATGTAAGAGACAATTACATGGCTAATATGTGGAATGAGCTGGGTTATGGAAAAGATGCCGGTATTTTTACCAGGACAGAAACGACCACTTCGATAATAGTATTGGTCCTGATGGGCCTGTTGGTGCTGATACGTAAAAATATAAATGCCTTTCGCATCATTCATTGGGTGATCGCAGGAGGATTTTTGTTAGCGGGAATCTCCTCCTGGTTATTCGTTGCGGGTACCATGGATGGAGCTCTCTGGATGCAATTGGTAAGCCTGGGTCTGTACATGGCCTATATACCGTTCAATTGTATTTTTTTTGAGCGAATGATCGCTACGTTCCGCATAGCGGGAAATGTTGGATTTTTGATCTACATAGCGGATGCCTACGGATACTTAGGCAGTGTTATCGTTATGCTGACAAAATCATTCATGGAGATAAAAATTCAGTGGACATCGTTTTATTCTAATGGAGTTATTATTTTTTCTTTAATAGGGGTGATCGGTACCCTGGTTTCGCTATTCTATTTTAATAAAAAATTTAAGTCTGATAATTACCTGCCTGCTGGCAGGCAAGACCGGAAATAAAATCAAAAGTATGTTACAACGTTCGGCCATAGTTATCGGCGCAGGCATCGTTGGTTTAGCTACCGCAAGAGCGTTGGCGGTGCGGGGCTACCAGGTAAAAGTGATCGAAAGAAATGATAAAGCCGTAGGAGCCTCTATCCGCAACTTCGGAATGATATGGCCGATCGGTCAGCCTGATGGTGAATTGTACGAAAGAGCCATGTTGTCGCGTCAACTATGGAAAGAAGTTTGTGATAGCGCGGGAATTTGGTATGATGAAGTGGGTTCATTACATGTAGCGCACCAAAAAGATGAATGGAATGTTTTGCAGGAGCTTTCAGCGATTTACAGTCATCGCAATTACAGGTTACTGAGTGCGAACGAGACCATTAATAAATCAGGTGTTGTTGTAAAGGAAGGTCTTGAGGGTAGTTTGTTCAGTCCCAATGAAATGATCGTTGATCCAAGAGTAGCGATCGCAGCGATTCCTGCCTGGCTCACTGGAAAATATGGTGTCGAATTTTTATTTGGCAAAGCTGTAACGGATGTTTGCTATCCTGCGGTGTACACCGGTAGCGAAGAATGGGAGGCAGATGAGATATATGTTTGCAGCGGATCCGACTTTGAAACCCTGTATCCGCAATTGTATGCTGTTGTTCCTATCACTAAGTGCAAATTACAGATGATGCGTATGACGGCCCAACCGGGCAATTACCGCATCGGGCCAGCCATTTGCGGATCATTGTCTTTGATTCATTACAACGCATTTAAAGCCGCTTCATCATTAAAAGAATTAAATGAAAGGTATAAGCTGGAATACAAAGATTACCTGGACTGGGGTATTCATGTAATGGCTTCGCAGAATAAGGCCGGGGAGCTGACAGTAGGCGATTCGCATGAGTATGGCCTGACGCCTGATCCGTTTGACCGGCAGTTTATCAATCAGCTTATTTTGGATTACCTGGAAAAATTCGCCCGTTTCAAAGATGAACGCATCATTGAATCCTGGAACGGAATTTATTCAAAACTCACCAACGGACAAACTCACCTGGTAATAGAACCGGAACAGGGAGTAACCATCATCAATGGATTGGGAGGAGCAGGTATGACGCTTAGTTTTGGATTGTGTGAACAATTGCTAAGAAAAAGAGAACAATTTATTCAAAATGCTATTTCCCTATAGTTATTATTATTCCCTAAGTGCAGGAGCGGTAGGCTCTGTTTAAACAGGCATACCGTTTTCCTGCCACTATTGATGTTTAAATGATTACTCTGCCGGTTTGGAAGGTTCGGCTTTCTTTTTAGCTGGTTTCTTCTTTGCCTGTTTGATCTTTTTTGAAGCCTTGTCTTTGATTCCTTCACTTAGAAGTTTTGCGGCTTTCCTGATCCGGATCTCAAATTTTTTATCTCCCAGCAGGTCCTTTAACCCGGGTAGTGAAGTTGACAGTTGAGAGATCAGTTGCTGTTGTATCTCTTTTTTGCGGGATATAGGTTTTGCCTCTTTCTTTTTGGCTTTGGCCATCTTGCTGAATGTTTTTATAATTTGATAATATAAAAATAATGCAAGAGTGGCTTTTCCAATGTTAAGTTTTCATGTCAAATGACGTTTATCTCCAGGCCAATCGCGGTCTGGGTTCATTTTCATTATTTCTTACTTCCGTCAATACGATCGCCTGCTAAGGAGAACAATTTTATACTATTGTTATTCCTTGCCACGGCTACTAATATTCCACCGTTTAGTGTTTTTATCATTTTGATATCCCTCGCTTCTCCATCGACCGTAAAACCCGATTGCGATGGTGTTGCTATTTTTAATGTGCCGCTATTTTCATTTAATAATAAGTTTCCTTCACTGGCATCATATCTTCCTTCATAAGGCGTTACACCATAAAAGTTTCCGGCTGTAAGTATATCTGTTGTACCGTCCTGGTTAAAGTCACCTGAAGCAAAGGCAAAAACCGGAGACCACTGCACCGATGAAGGCAATGAGGTCACGGCAAAACCATTCCTTTTATTATTGATCAGCATAACGGAGGACAAATTCTCAGCGCTATACATTTTTGCCTGCTCCAGCCTTTTTGAAAAAATATCGTCAATGGTTTTCCCCGCAAATGCAGCATAGCCGAGGTATCTTTTTTTGATAACAGATGGCAATTGGATTTCCAGCTCCTCTTTACCCAGGAAGGTATAATATTCTCCATTAGTTTCAAGGGTCAATAGCTGATCTGATGATCCATTATTATCCAGGTCGCCGACATATAATCGCAATGGATATGTTTCGCTTGCATGCAATTTTGAATTAGTACCCCTGTTACCGGCTAGTATATCATCAAAACCATCATTGTTCATATCAGCGATATGCAATGCCGTCCATAAACCGGTAGTATGTTGCAGGCTATACGACCCAGTTGCATTGATAAACTTTCCTTTTTGATTTTTGTAAATAGTAACGGGCATCCATTCTCCGACGATCACTAAGTCCGGCCAGCCATCTTTATCAAGATCTGTCCATGCAGCATCCGTAATCATACCAGCAGACTGTAAACCGGGTGCTATGGCTTCAGTAGCTATAGAGAAATTTCCTTTGCCATCATTTAGCAACAAATAAGATCGTGGCACATCACCATATCTTCTGGCGACTACTCTTCCTCCCACAAAAAGATCCATATCCCCATCCCGGTCAACATCCGCAGCAACAGCTACGGATTTGTTCCCGTTTATTTCCGGCAACCCACCTGATTTATTAAATCCACCCTTACCGTCATTAATATATAATCTGTCGGCGTTGGATGTAGCGGTTTCTGTTTCGTTACCGCCGTTTACTACATAAAGATCCCGGTCGCTGTCGCCGTCAGCGTCAAAGAAAATTGCATTGACGTCTTCACCTGCCGAATCCGCGGCAAAAAGGGGTTCGTTAACGCTTGAAAATCTTCCATTCATCTTTTGGATGAATAGTTTACCCGTTTGCCTTTTGGCTCCGCAAACATAGAAATCGTCCAGGCCATCATTGTTGACGTCAGCTACTGCTAATTTCGGACCCTGGGTTGAAACCTTGCCTGGAATTAGTGCCTGCACATTAAAATCATTAAAATCATTTTCCCGGTGGCTGTAGGAGAGATTAATAGAATCAGTGATGTCAATCAATAATTTGTTTCGTTCACTGTGGGATGGTAGTAACGACAGGGAATAATGTGAATCGGGCTGATAGTTTATAGTTAAGCGTTTATCCGTTTTTATATCCGCCAGCGTCTGTAGTTTGCCATCCGGCCAAATGACCTGTATCGTGTCGATGTTAGCATTACTTTTCATTCCAAAATGAACGTATTGGAGGGAGCTGCTTTGAAAACCTTTCGTTGTATTTACGCTACCAATTTGTATTTGGCCATTTTGCTTTACTATCACTTTTGCCCCTATACCAAATTTGTTGTTGGCGTTTCCTTTCAGCTCAATCGCTAAGAAGTGGTTGCCTGTTGCATTATTTTTATAAACAGCAGCCGGTTCATTAATATTATTAATTACCAGGTCAAGGTCACCGTCGTTGTCAAGGTCGGCATAAGCAGCTCCATTTGACCAGGTGGGTGTTTCAAAACCCCATTCAAATGATTTATCAGCGTACTTCAAACTATCTGTTCCCCGGAACATATAGTTATGTATTTTGCCGGCGGGCATTTTTTGTATAAGGTTGCTGACGGATGATTTCCTGTTTTGTTCCATTCCATTGTTATCGGCGTCTGAATAATATCTTATATAGTCAAGATCATTGGGCCTGCGTACAATACCATTAGTCACGAACAGATCTTTGATGCCATCATTATCAAAGTCAGCGATCAAAGGACTCCAGCTCCAATCGGTTGCAGCAATGCCTGCGAATAAGGCTATGTCAGTGAATTTTTTACCTCCACGGGTGTTTAATTGCAGGCAATTCCGTGCATATTGGTTGTGATAGCCATAGCTTAATTTGTAAGCAAATACTTCCGGGGAATCGTCGCCTGCCGAAGACTTCAGCACTTTTTCATCTGACGGCAACATATCGAGAGAAATGATATCGAGCCAACCGTCATTATTAATGTCCGCTATATCACTACCCATCGAGAAACGGCTTTCATGTTCAAAGGCTTCCGCATTCATTTCCCTGAAGGTGCCATCCTGCTGGTTGACATAATAATAATCGTTTTCATGAAAATCATTGCTTACGTATATATCATCCCAGCCGTCGTTGTTGAGGTCGGCAACTGCGACGTTTAAACCATAACCGACGATACCGCTGTAAATATTAGCTTCTTCCGTTACTTCCTGGAAATGACCTCCATCATTTCGAAACAGTTTGTCACCGCTTACATCATTTTTTATAAGCCTTGCATCAGCTTTTACGTAAGTTTCAGGCGAATGCACCGAATGGTTTACCAAAAACATATCAGGGTCGCCATCCCGGTCATAGTCAAAAAATACGGCTTGCGTATTAAAACCTTCTGTGTCCAATCCATACTCCCTTGCTTTTTCTGTAAAGCTCACCTCACCCCGGCCCTCCCCACCACCCGGCGAAGAGGGGGATGGGCCATTATTGATAAAAAGCTCATTACGGCCGGTAAAGCTTTTGTATTTGCCCACTTCACACACATATATATCAAGCAAACCGTCTCCGTTTATATCGACAATGGTCACACCGGTTTTCCAATTGCCCTTTCCCTGTACACCTGCTTTATCTGTAATGTCTTCAAAACTGAAGTTTCCTTTGTTGAGGTATAACTTATTACTTTCCTGGTTTGATGTAAAATAGATATCGGCAAGTCCATCGTTGTTGAAATCGGCGATGGCAACACCTCCACCGTTGTAATAATAGAGATAATCAAGAATATTTAATGAATCTGTATCGGATATACGATTAATAAAATTGATCCGTGTCTTATCTGCGGGCAGAGAAGTAAAAAGTGTATTCTTTTTGGGTGTGCACCCACACAAAAAAGTAAGGACAAACAGGCAATATCGTAAACAGTGACAATACAAATCTGAATTTTTCAAAATTATGTAATCGGGTTATAACGACAAAGAAGCTTTATGGGATGTCCTGTAAAGCTTCTTTGTACCATGCTTTTTATAGAATAATTTCTTTAGTATGTTTTAACAACAGGTATTTTAAGATTTTAAAATTAACAGCTATTTCAATCAGAGATTAAATTATCACAGTTTAAAAGATCAATCGAAGCAGTGAATATATAATCTTCTGCATTATTACAAAGGTCGTAGCCAAATATTCCGGAAACTGATCGGTTCGCTTTTATCACCATGAGACTGCAATTTGATAGGGGCAGGGCCATGTACACGATAAGAGGGTTGACCGATATAGGGGGTGTCACCCAATAAGCTGGTATTATTTTGTACCAATACACCATTATGAAAAGCGGTTACCCGCGCCATCGATACTAAAATACCTTCCTTGCTGAATTTGGGCGCCGTCCATACGATGTCATAGGTTTGCCACTCACCTGGTTTTTTGCAGGCATTCGCCAGTGGAACAGCCTGTTTATACATACTTCCCACCTGGCCGTTTACATAGGTTGTGTTCTTGTAATTATCCAGCACCTGGATCTCGTATCCGCCGGCTCCCCAGGGAAGTGCGGCTAGAAAAATACCGCTATTGCCCCTTCCCTGGCCGGACCCTGTAATATTCGCTGGTATAAAGTACTCGATATGCAATTGAAAATCGGTAAAAGTGGCTCTTGTTTGAATATCACCGGTGCTTTTATTCACTGTCATTACATTGTCAGCAAGTATCCATTTGGCGGGAGTGGAGTCTTTTGTATTTATCCATTGATCGAGGTTCTTGCCATCAAATAAAATGATCGCATCGGAAGGTGCATCGCCAGTAGCGCCACCCGGAGTGATAACCGGGGGAACCGGTGAATAATATTCCGTATCCTGTGGTTTGCCTCTTTCCTGTGCATCAAGTGTATTAAAAATAGTAACAAACAAAGCTGCCAAAATAGTAATCCGTTTCATTGTATATAGAGTTTAAGTGTAAGATCGGCAAATCGTGGTTTGAAAATAGTTGTTCTATCGGGTTTATTAAATTACTTTTTTTCTAAACTTTTTATATATTCTGCGATTTTTCTCGAATCCGCAGATGAAACCTGGGGCATCGGCGCCATAGGCGTTGAAAAATCGGGCCAATTTTCCGGCTTTGGATTACGGATCAGCGACATGATCTGTGCCACGGAATATTTTCGCTTCGCTACTTCTGCATACGACGGACCTACCTGCCGTTTAGTTGGATGGTGACAGGAAAGACAGGTGTTTTTTTGCAGTACATTTCTTATCGTCGCATAACTTATGACGCCCGATTTTGATCCGGCGACCTCTGTTCCACCTGCACTGGTTTTTTTAGGCCCCAATGCGGAATTTTTTGTGCTCACCCCTGTCATGGCGAGTTTCTCTCCTTCAGGGATATTATTCAATGTATAATAGGCCGTCGGATGTACCAGTGAAAAAGAAGTTTCCTTATCCTGTATGCCAAATAAATTAATTGTATGAATATAATAGCGACGCAGGTTGTTTACAATTAACCTTGCTTTCATTCCGTCGGCCGAAAGTTTTACGCCTTTTATGGTGCATTTTTGAGTATTGACGGGAGGACTGCCATAGACTGCATGATATTTATAGATATAGCTTTCTATTGAGTAAGAAGCGATATCTTCTGCTGTCTTCTTATCAACAGGTTTGGTAAATTCAATTTCAAATCCATCGGGCATAGCTCTTACCGCTCTCATTTCAAAAGGTATCTTATTGTTCCATACTAAACGCTGCAAGCCTTCTGTCGCTTCACCGGCTGATCCCCAGCCACGATTGGTTTCACCAGCGATCAGTGAACCATCTTTCGCCCATGCCAAACGAACAATGCCCGATTGAAACCCACTTCGGAATGCCCATGATGCACCCTGGTATTCGCCATTTATTTTTTCCATAAACACACGGTCGATCATACTCTGTCCCTGGTCACCTACCAATAGCTGGCCGGCAAAAGGTCCAAAGGTTCCTTCAGGAATTTTTACGATCTCAGCGTTAGAAATTCCCAATATGCCATGCGGCAGCCAGACAGCTGGAGTTTGCAGTTCCGGAATATGTTTTTTCATTTCATATTCCGCCATAAATTTTTCGTTGACGATATTTGGTGGCTTAACAGGATTGCCGTCTTTATCTGTATCAAGCCTGGGATTGATCTTTGAAAACACCTGGTCCTGGGTAACCTTCAATGGAGAATTGGGCATATTGGTCCAAACCAAACCGGAAGGATGTCCCAGGAAAGCGCCTTTTTTAATAGGCATAATACTACCTGAACCTACCCAATCACCCTGGTTATCGGTATAAAATAATTCACCATCGATCATACTGATGCCGCAGGGAGAACGTAAACCTGTCGCCCATGGTTCGATAGTTCCTTTTTCCCATATTTTCAATGCCCATCCTCTCCAGGGCACAAAGCTTTTCGGGTGCCACCAATCATCCGGGAAACCAAGATTAAGCGTTACAAAAAAAGATCCATCGGGAGCTATCTTGGGGCCAAAGCTATATTCATGATAGTTGCCCGAGATAGGCCATGCATAAACGGTTTCATAAATGTCCGCCTTCCCATCTTTATCAGAATCGACCAGTTTAGTAAGCTCTCCCCTTTGTGCGCAATACAAAGCGCCGTCTTTATACGCAACGCCTAATACTTCATGCATACCGGAAGCAAATTTTCTGAAATAAGGCCGCTGGCTGGTTGGGTTTTCTACAATGAATACATCGCCCCGTCTTGTAGTGACGGCCAGGTCACCATTCGGTAAGGTACAAAGACCGCCTACTTCAAGAATAATTCCTTCAGGGGCCGGTACTCTCATTATTTTGAAATAGTCTTCTTCTTTGGCGGATTCTGCCTGCGAAAATCCTGTCGTTCCCAAAAATGAGAATGCTATTAACAGCAGTAAAGCAGGACGAGAATTTATAAATAAAATGTTTTTTATTGAATACAGCATAACAAGGTCAATTTAGAAGAGGATAGAATAACTTATTTTTTTCTGAACAGGAACGATCAATTCTTTATGACCGTTTGCATTTCTTATAATTGGTTTTGCAGTGGTGTCATCTATTCGCAGGTAATATGATTTATCATTGATAAGATAAAGACCTTCCAAAGGCATTTCTATCATATCCGCTTCGGCCAATCGCAGGTATAAATTCTCAACAGGATTTTCAATAGAAATCTCCCGGTGAATACCCTGGTTGGCATCCATGATGCGACTAATATCATTAACCAGCGTATTATAAATTTGGTAACGGAATGTTGGACGGTCATTTCCATCCAACATATAACCTTTGGGCCGGTAGCTTGTGCTTGTGGTATCTGCGGACCATACTGCATCAGGAGAACTAAGTATTTGTAAAGCCATGATTGGTTTTCCAAATCTTAATACTGATCCTGAAGGACGGGAAGAGCCATCGCCTCTTGAATGCCACATAGGCGTGGCATCTAAAAATCCGCCTCGCCAGACCTGTACGATCATCCCTTTGTCAAGGTCATAGGTATAATGCATTTGTTGAGGGCTTCCTACACTAACAGCATGTGTTACTCTGATAGTATCGATATCCATAAAACTCCGGAGATTAGTATTAACAGAAGCATTGATCAATATCGGATCAACGGGATCACCAGAGGCGACATTCGCATCACTGATCAAATATTCCCTTACACCAGGTCCGGCCACCGTTAGCCCAAGCGCAGGTTTTGCATAGTCAAATACTTTGTTATAGATAAGTTGAAAGGGAAGATCGCCTGCCGGCAAATTGATTTTTCCTCTTCCCCGGCGTTGCCCTGCATTTATTACCGTTTTGTTATCGATCATCAGTGAGCCATTGCCGCCCGCAGCATTTAAATTGAAACTATATTCTCCCGCTTCTTTTACAGAAAGTGTACCTGTATAGCGAATAAGAAATTCATTTTCGATATTGCTCACA
Organism: Chitinophagaceae bacterium; assembly: GCA_031412015.1. Lineage (GTDB taxonomy): Bacteria > Bacteroidota > Bacteroidia > Chitinophagales > Chitinophagaceae > Terrimonas_B. Next base: position 9,354 of record JANOCH010000470.1, on the reverse strand, counting down.
TTCGAGGAAATGATTACAGCACTTCCCTTTGAAGAAGGAACTTGCTTTTTATAGTCAGGCTCTCCATCAAACTTACCTTTATAAACCGCATACTTTATATCAAGCAACGCTGGCCTAGGTTTATCATATGCAGTCAGCTTAATATTTCTGAAAGCAACGGTACCATGATCACCCTGCAGGCGCAAAGGCCCACTAGCTACTTCATCATTTTGCAGGGCGCCCCTGGTAGGGCCGGAAAGTTCTACATTCTCCTGTATCGAAACCCCATTTAATTCTACCCGCAATATCCTGGCATTCTCAGTTTTTTGACCAGTGGCATTAAAGCGGGGCGCCTGGAAAGAAATCTTTATACGTTGCCATAAACCCGGTGCACGACTTGCATTTTGCCTTGGTGGATGACCTTCATATCCTTTTTGTCCTTCCGGTTTATCTTCGTTCCATCGTTCATAAATACCACCATTGTCACCGGCTTTTGGATTGATAACGCTCCAGCTATCCAGCAACTGCACTTCGTAGCGACCTTGCAAATAGATACCTGAATTAGCGCCTTTCGCCATCATATAATCCAGTTCCAGGTCAAGATCACCATGAGTAGTATTGGATAAAAGGTCCTGTCCATGTTTTCCCTCCTCTTGCCGGGTTACCAAGACTCCTGTTCCTGCCGACAAGATCAATACATTGTTTCTGTCAAGGTCGGCTTTAACATCGCCTGCGAGATGCCAGTTGGATGATGGAGTTTGAAAGGCGGATAAGGATGTCAGATCTATTTTGTTTTGAGCCTCCATGGTTGCCGGTGCATTTGCAAGTATGACAAAGGCCGCCAATTTATAAAGGTATTTTTTTGAAACGGAGCACTTCATTTTATCTTCTTTCATGCTAGATAGTTAAGTCGTTTAATTATTGTGTTGCAGTTTTCGTGTTATTAATTGAATGTTTTTATTTCTATTTTTCTATAATATGTTTCAGCTCCTTCTGATTGTATGAGTATCTTTCCTTCAGTCACCGAGGGTGATTCGGCTTCGTTGACCACCACGCCATTCACGATGTAAGTGATCTTACCTTTTTTCACTATTACTTCCACCAGGTTCCATTGCCCGTTTGGCTTTTCAGCATCTTTTTTCTTTTTTACTCTTGTATAATTATTGGGTTCGGTTCTTTTGCCATCGAAGATCACCGTGGTACTATCGATCAGCCATATATCACCCACATCTCCTTCCTGCACCTGGCATTCAATGGACTTGGGCCACACCAAATCTTTTTCTTCAAGCGGTACATAAAAGCAAATGCCATTGTCCCTTTTTGTCGTATCGGCATCCCTTGGCGGAAACTTCTTTTCTCCCCATTTAAATTCAACCGCAAGGTGAAAATCTTTAAATGTTTTTTCCGTGCAGATATAGCCAAATTCTTTACCGCTGATATGCAACACGCCATTGTCAACCGTAAATACTTTTTCCGGGTCGTTATTCTTGCCTTTTGTCGCCAGGAAACTATACCAGCCGTCCAAATTCTTACCATTGAACAATGGCTTCATGTTTTGTTGTTGTGCACAGGCACCATAAAACATCAGGATAAACGAAACGATAATAAGTTTTTTCATTTTGCTTTTTTAAAATTGGCCATTGAATAATTTTAGGGGTTCATTATTTCCTGCAACCAGTATCGCCTTCTTTTTTCTTATATTCAATACTATCATGTCTCTCACCGCACCTTTAAGATTAATGCCTGATTGTTGGGCAAAATACCAGTAAAGTTCCGTTTCTATAGCCTCTCAACAATATACGATAACTCGCAACTCAGGAGATAGAAAACTTTTGAATGGTGGTCAATAGTAAAGTTCGTTAGTGACATTGGTTTTGCTATTACCATCGAATTTATAAATTTGGTCAAAATCAGGATACTTGTGTCATCATTGGCATTTTCAAAATCGCAAGCAGTTGTTCCTTACATGAATTATAAAAGAGCCGCTTTTAGAAAAAAGCGGCTGACTGCTTGTCGAATGCTTAAGTGACTCAGGGTTGATTGCTATGAAATCACCATTTTTAATACATAATAGGTTTAGTCAAATTAAGGGTAGACAATATCTCTCTTTCAGATCATGATATTTTTTCTACTTTACCAGAATTTCACATATAGTGCGAAAATGATCAATAGGGTAATTACGATCATAATAGTCGTTGACGGTTTCAATTTGAACATCTCCTTATCTAATTCAAATGCTTTCGGATTTATTTTTGGACCGGCAAGACTTACCAGTACCATAACAATCATAGTAAACAGAAATGCTAAGCCCATACAGATGTGAAAGGGTATCACAAATACATCTTTCCCATCTTTTAATGTATGATAAGCGGTATATAGGAAAGTATCGTTACCAAATAATTGCGGAGCAAATTCATTAAAAAGTACTGATAAGCCAAAGCCGGTCAGAAGCCCTGCAATGGCCGCAGTACCAGTGGTTCTTTTCCAAAACATTCCGAGTATAAACATCGCAAATACACCAGGGCTTATATATCCTGTATACTGCTGTATAAATGTAAAGCCACCCTTACCGCCTATGCCCAATATGTCATTCCAGGTAAATAATACTGCCAACAGCATAGCCGCAAATACCGCAAACCTGCCTATATAAACCTGTGATTTTTCAGTGGCTTCTTTTTGAATGTACTTTTTATGAATGTCCAGAGTGTAGATGGTGGAAATACTGTTTACTTTACCTGCCAATGAAGCTACAATGGCTGCTGTAAGCGCTGCAACTGATAAGCCTTTTAAGCCTGTTGGTAAAAAAGTAAGCATAGCGGAATAAGCACCGTCTTTACCACCGATCAACTGAGGCAGGTGATCGGCTTTATATAAAACAAATGCGGCAATACCAGGTAACATTACGATCAATGGCATCAGTAATTTTAAAAAGCCAGCAAACAAAATTCCGGTACGGGCTGTCTGCAGATCTGCTCCCAGGGCCCTTTGTGTGATATATTGGTTACAACCCCAATAATTAAGATTAATGATCCAGATACCTGCGAGGTAAGAAAGCAGGCCTGGAAAGGTGATATACTTGTCAATCTCATTCTGTGCGCTACCGGCCGTTGGTTTAGGGATGATCATTTTAAAATGCTCCGGCGCTTCCTTCAGTAATACTTTGAAACCTGCCAGCGCATCGCTACCCACTCCAAAATATTCACTCACGGTTGTCAATGCTATGTATGTCGTAACTAATCCCCCGATAATCAATACGGCTACCTGGATCACATCCGTATAAGCCACCACCTTCATTCCACCCAACGAGATGACCAAAGCAAAGATGGCCAACCCCAGCATGATAACATGCAGGTAGCCGCCACCGGCAAGTCCATTGATAGCCACCGCACCGAGATATAAGATAGAAGTAAGATTGACAAATACATACAGGAAAAGCCAAAAAATTGCCATAATCAATGCCGTGGATTCATTATACCTTGTTTTCAAAAATTGAGGCATGGTGTAAATCTTGTTCTTTAAATAAACAGGAATAAACCATACGGCAACAACGATCAGCGCAATGGCCGCTATCCACTCATAGGCCGCTACAGCGATACCTAAAAAGAATCCTTCACCGCTCATGCCGATAAATTGTTCGGCGGAAATATTTGATGCGATCAATGAAGCGCCGATCGCCCACCAGGTAAGTGTTCCTTCAGCCAGGAAATAAGCCTTTGCATCATGCTCGTTTTTTTTGCGTTTGCGATATATACTATAACCATACCAGGCAACAATGATAAAATAGATAATGAATACCAGGTAGTCTAAAAAGGCGAGCTGATTGTTCATGACAGGAGCAGTTAGTTTTTGGTGTTAGAAATTTAAAATTTATTGTAAGCGGCTTCGTTCCATTTCAATTCGTTCTTGAAATGTTGCAACCTTGTGTTCTTGTCGATCAATATGAATTCTATTCCTGCCATTTCGGCGAAATCCTGTAAGTATTCTGACGTAATATTCTGGCTATAACAAGTATGGTGTGCGCCACCGGCATATATCCAGGCAGTCAGCGCTTCGTGCATGCTGGGATGTGGTTTCCATAAAACTCTTGCCACCGGTAGTTTAGGCAGATCGAATTTTGGACTGACCGCTGTGACATCATTCACCAATAAACGGAAACGATTTCCCATATCAACAATAGATGCATTCAATGCCGCGCCGCCGGCGACATTAAACACCAATCTTACAGGATCAGCCTTTCCGCCAATACCTAATGGATGAATTTCGCAGGAGGGTTTTGAATTGGCGATGCTTTCACATATTTCCAGCATATGTGAACCCAGTACCATTTGATTATTGGGCTCAAAATGATAGGTATAATCTTCCATGAAAGAATTGCCACCAGGAAGCCCTTCGCCCATTACTTTCATGGCTCTTACCAATGCCGCCGTTTTCCAATCACCTTCACCGGCAAAACCATAACCTTCTGCCATTAAACGTTGAGCGGCGATACCTGGCAGTTGTGCCATGCCATGCAGATCTTCAAATGTATCGGTGAAGCCTTTGAAATTTCCTGCCTGTAAAAAATTTCGCATGCCTATTTCGATCCTTGCTGCATCACGCAACGAAGAATGTTTGTCAGCACCTTTACGTAAAGACGCAACGACATTATATTTTTCTTCATATTCTTTAACCAGGCTATCAATGTCGGCATCGCTTGTTTCATTGATCACTTTCACCAGGTCGCCAATGCCATAAGTGTTCACGGAATAGCCAAATTTAATTTCAGCTTCCACTTTATCACCTTCCGTTACTGCTACATAACGCATATTGTCGCCAAACCGGGCAAACTTTGCTCCCTGCCAGTCGTGCCACGCTGTAGCGGTACGTACCCATACATTAATATGATGTATTACTTTTTCGTTTTGCCAATGACCCACCACTACTTTTCTTTCCAGGCGCATGCGCGACATGATAAAGCCGAACTCACGGTCGCCATGTGCTGACTGATTCAGATTCATAAAATCCATATCAATGCTTCCCCAGGGAATGTCACGATTGAATTGCGTGTGCAGATGCAATAAAGGTTTCCGTAGAATCTTTAATCCGCCGATCCACATTTTGGCAGGAGAGAAGGTGTGCATCCAGGTAATGATACCAATGCAGGTTTTGGTATTGTTCGCTTCCTGGCAGAGTGAAAATATTTCTTCCGTTGTTTTTAAAACGGGTTTAAAAACGATTTTGACCGGAAGGTTTACGGAATCGTTCAGTGATGAAGCTATTTCTGTGGAATGCTCAGCTACCTGTTTTAATGTTTCTTCGCCGTACAAATGCTGGCTACCTGTCACAAACCAGACTTCCAGGGATTTTAAGTTGATCATTGTTTTATTTCTATTGTATTACTTGGTTAGTATCTCTACATCTTTTACATCACGAGGAAACCACACATTCATTTCGCCTTTGCCGCGGTTGGCCCAACTATAGTAGGGGATAGCCGTGAACGATTGTTTTTTGGTGCTTATATTATTTCCTTCAATAACCACAGCCGGCACTTCGGCTTTTAACACCATCACGCCGTTGAGCAGGTTAGCATTGAACTCATTATTGAAAACAGTCCCCGCCGGAAGAATGAAATTGCTTGTCTTGCCATTGTTATCAGCCCATTCGGCACAATACATAAGAGGGCCTCTTTGAATGGCTACCTTGCCAATATCATCTTTTACATTTTCATTGGAGGTTACTGTTCTTACTTCCATGGGTAGCAATACTTCTACTTTATCGTTCTTCTTCCAGGTCCTGTTGATGACCGCATAACCATTTTGAATGTTATAGGTAAAGGGCTGGCCGTTTACTTTTATAGTCGCGGTAGCAGCGCTGTTATTCTCAAACTTATATAGGGTAGAAGGCATGGCTATATTTTGCACCCAGCCGGGTATTCTTACCAACAGGTTAAAGGGGAGCGATGAAGATGGATTAACGGTAAAAGATAAAGCTCCATCCCAGGGGTAATTATTTTGCTGAATGATATTTATTTGTTTTTTACCCATGGTTACATCCGCACTGCCTGAAATAAATAGATTAACAAAGAGGTTGTCATCTTTCTGTGCATACATATACCCGGGAACGGAAGGTATCAGTCTTGTCAGGTTCGTTGGGCAGCAGGAACATTCAAACCAACCTGATCTTGCAGGTTCCATATCCTTGTGGGCTAAACCCGTTTTGATCTGCATAGCATTGGTATAAAAAAATGATTTTCCATCCAGCCCGATACCGGAGATCAGACCATTATATAAGATTTTTTCAAGGACATCTATATATTTTGAATCGCCATGCAATAAGAACATGCGATGATTCCAATACACATTGGAGATAGCCGCACAGGTTTCATTGTAAGCCGTCGCATTGGGTAATTCATAGTTGGCGCCATATCTTTCACCGCTACCAATGGCTCCTGCTCCACCTTGTACATAAAGTTTCTTTTCTACAACATTGGTCCATATTTTATCTATCGCTTTTAGCAGACTGTCATCTCCTGTCAACGCGGCCACATCGGCTACCGCAGCGTATAGATAACCGGCCCTTACGGCGTGACCCACGGCTTCATCCTGGTCTACCACCCGTTTATCATCCTGCCAATAGGCTCCATTCTTCCAGGGATCAGTATTTTTCTTATCATATCCAGTGTAGTGACCACGTTCGTCCACAAAAAATTTGGCGGTTGATAAATATTCCTGCTTGCCGGTGAGGCGATAAAGTTTTACCAATCCCATTTCAACGATCTCATGCCCGGGAGCGACATGCATTTTGCCCGGTCCAAAAACACTGCAAACCAGGTCTGCATTTTTTAAAGCGATATCCAGCAGGTTCCTTTTTTTAGTGGCTAAAAAATGTGCTGCAGCAGCTTCATATAAATGACCCGCATTGTATAGCTCATGACTAAGTTCTCTTTCTTTTTCCCATCTTAGCATACCTGCCCATGCATGAGGGTTTGCAGGATCAATTGTTCTCGCGGTATATAAATAGCCATCAGGTTCCTGGGCTTTGGCTACAAGGGTGATCAGAGAATCAACATAGCCTTCCAGTTTTGGATCAGGATGAACCGCCAACGAAAAAGAAGCTCCCTCGATGGTCTTATAAATATCCGTATCATCAAAAGGGAAGACGGTGCAGAACTTACCCTTCTTTTCTGCCGCCATAACAAAATTCTTTACACGGCCTGTATTCTCGCATCGTTCAAATGACGCGGGAATGGTAACCGTTCTGTTCGTCTCGATACGGGGTAACCAAAATTTGTCGTTCAATTTTACTTTGGTAAAATCAACTGCCTGAACAGGATAGTCTTTTGGCTGAGCCAGTACTACGCCTGATAATATAAGCAGCGACAAAAGAAGATAATTTTTCATACAGCTATCGTCAATTGAATTATCGGGAAGAAAACTTATAGATCGTTGTTTGCCGGTATGTTTCACCTGGCTTTAGGATCGTGCTTGGAAAGGCAGGCTGGTTGGGACTGTCAGGATAATGCTGTGTTTCAAGGCAAATACCCGCATGTTTTACATAGCTGGCGCCGCCCCGTGTATTTATTAATGTGCCGTTTAAAAAATTCCCTGAATAGAATTGGATGCCTGGTTCTGTTGTCCATACTTCCATCACTCTTCCGCTTATTGCCTCAAAAAGTTCGGCGGCCTTTTCAAGGTCACTACCTTTTTTGTTCAATATCCAGTTATGATCATAACCACCTTTTACCTGTTGAATTTCTTTTCCGATCATTTTGGAACTGGTAAAATCCATCGGGCCACCTTTTACATCAGATAGTTTACCTGTTGGAATGAGGTTGTCAGTTACTTCCGTAAACTTGTTTGCATTGAGCATTAAATCATGACCCAGTATAGTTGAATCCTTTCCGGCTGATAAATTATAGTATGCATGATTGGTAAGGTTAACCGGAGTAGCTTTATCTGTAGTGGCAGTATAATCAATTTTTAATCCGTTGTCTTCACCAAGTGTATAAACGACTTTTATGTTAAGATTTCCGGGATATCCTTCTTCGCCATCCTTACTTAGATAAGTGAACTGCAGGCTCCTGTCACCCGACAATTTTTCGGCTTTCCATACTACTTTATCATATCCCTTGTTACCACCGTGCAAAGAGTTGCCGTCATTGTTACCTGCCAAAGTATATTGCTGACCATCCAATGTAAATTTTCCATTGGCAATACGGTTGCCATAACGTCCGACCAATGAACCAAAGTAGGGATTGCCTTTTTGCAGGTACCCACTCAGTGAATCAAAGCCCAAAACAACGTTGCCTTTATTGCCGGCTTTATCTGCGGTTATGATATCGGTAATGGTACCACCATAATAAATAATGCCGACCTGCATGCCGCCGGCATTTGTTAAGGTATATTTCGTGATGGTTTCACCTTCGTAGCTGCCAAATGCCTGTTCCGTAATGCTGGATTTCATGGTTGTCTCGTTTGCTGTTTCTTCCGCCTTGTTATTACTTTCATTGTTGCAGGCGAACAGGAAAAATAAAGAGATAAATGAAACTAATTGAATTTGTTTTTTCATATAGCGTTAATTGCATTTTATTGGCCGTAGTAGGAGTCGGGGCCATGTTTACGTTCAAAGTGTTTTTTTATTAAAGCCTCCTTCAATCGCGGAGCCGTGGGATTGATCTGTTCTGTCAACAGCGCCATGTGTGCTACCTGTTCCAATACCGCACTATTATAAACAGCTTTTGCCGCGTTTTTGCCCCAGGTAAATGGAGCATGATTGCCTACCAGCATCATTTCCACCTCTTCATAACTTAATCCTTTTTCCTTAAGGCAATTCATAATTTGAAAGCCTGTCTCATATTCATAGTCTCTTTTGATCATTTCGTCACTCATGGGCGAAGCGCAGGGGATATCTACGGTGTTGTGATCTGCATGGGTGGTGCCGAAGATGGGAATATCCCGTTGTGATTGCGCCCAGGCCGTAGCATACGTGGAATGTGTATGGACAATGCCTGCGATCTTATCCCAGTGTTTATATAAAACGGCATGTGTCTTCGTATCGGAAGAAGGACGCAATGCACCTTCCACTGTTTTACCGTCAAAATCCACAATGACCATTTTCTCCGCGGATAATTCTTCATAAGGCACACCGCTGGGTTTGATGGCAAACACTCCGAGGCTTCTGTCCGCGGCGCTTACATTGCCAAACGTAAAAAGTACCAAGCCTAATTTTGGTAGCTGCATATTAGCGGCAAAGGCTTCCTCTTGTATATGACTGTAACGACTCATGAAGTTTGTAATGCTAATTCGGGTTTATCGGTCACTAATGATTTATTGGATTGTTGTTCCAGGAAATTTCCCAGTTGCTTATACTGCTCATAGCGTTTTTGATAGATCGCCG
>JANOCH010000469.1:0-3503 GCA_031412015.1 Chitinophagaceae bacterium | reverse complement strand
CCTGAAGGGTATCGTTGGAATTTTTTTTCCTTACGACTTAGAGACTGCCATAGGGTTGACACTAAGGCTTTGTTATTTTGTTTGAACAAAAACAAAAAAGACCGGAAGGTTGAAAGAAAATTCGAAACTCATTCATCATCTTTCCGTTTTAAAGCCTTCCCGGCTATTTCATTTTATGGAACATCAACTACAAGCATCCGGGAGCGAGTGGCTTACCACTCCTTCTGCGTCATCGTCGGCCAATGATTTTGATTTCCTGGTTGGTCATTGGAATATTCACAACCGTAAACTCAAAACAAGGCTGGACTGCTGTACTGAGTGGATCGAGTTTGACGCAAAGCAGGAGATGAAGAAAATATTGAATGGTCTTGGTAATACGGATAGTTTCAAAGCCATTGTTGATGACATGCCCTTTGAGGGCATGACGCTTCGCCTCTTCGATCCTGCTACAAAGCTATGGTGCATTTACTGGGCCGATAGTAATAGAGGTGTATTAGACCCGCCGGTTCTCGGCTCTTTCGATAATGGAACAGGAGAATTTTATGGAAAGGATTCGCATCACGGCAAAGAGATCGTGGTGAAATTTAAATGGGACAAAACCGATCCCTGCAGACCCGTATGGAGCCAGGCATTCTCTGACGATGATGGAAGGACCTGGGAGTGGAACTGGTATATGTACATGACGAAAGAAAAGTAAATAATAGGAACGGGACAGCGATTGTTCCGCAAAATCGGGAAATGATAGTATTGGTAAGAATAATTACGGAGTCGTTCGTGATGGTGATAAGTATTTTGCTGAATAATGCTTTCAGGTATATCAGGTGGTTGCTTTTTTAATGTAAGGATAGAATTAAAAAGCCATCTCACCGCAGTGAAATGGCCCCTGGCTTTTACGCCAGCAGATATTTTTTGGAGAAGCCCGGTTACGCGATAATAACCGAAGGCGTCCATGATTGATCTGTTGATTGCATGAATACCTCCTTTTTCTTTGGTGAAATCTGAAATTACTAAAATCATTCAGAAAGCAAAAAAATAAGTCGGTTTTTTTTTGCTACCCGGCGGGCCAATTAGCCCGGTTTAACCTTTTTGGAGATCTTTTGAAGATCCTGTGATGTTTTATATATAAAATAAAATTGATCGGTGATTGATTTGAAAGTGGAGACATACCTTTTGTTTTCCGATTCAAACTGTCCCTCCTTTAGTTCCTGTTGCCGGGTTTGCATCAATGCGTTTATTTTTTTATCCAGCAATGCCTGCGGGTTTTCTCCTGTTTTTTGGGGCGGATTAAAATGAGGATTGGCTAAAAAGTGTTCGGCGTTGGTCAGCTCGTTCACACTTGCTTTTATCAATGGTTTATAATCTTCGGTAATGTATTCAGTCTTTAAAGAGTCAGCATAATAACTTAACGTAGCCATATGGGAAACGAGCATATGTGACGAGACAACAAAGCGATGAAATTCTTTAGAGTCCTTTCTTTTGCTTTTTGGTTCGGATAACATCCTGGTAAAAGCATCGGACACGTTGGCCAATGATACCCAGGCCTTCTTTCTTTTTTCTTTTGAGAGTAGCTTATTGTAAGGTTGACCGGTAAATACATAACTAACACTTTCAAAATAACCGACAATTTCTTTGATCAACTGCCGCATCAGTTCTCTTATCTGCTGCCGCTCCCAGATGGGTGGTAATAAATAAGAAGCTAGAAAAGCTACGATACACCCCAGCACCGTATCTATTATTCTTTCTTCCACCACTTCGCTGAAATCGTTGGGCTCCAGGATATGAAACATAAAGAGCAGGTACAAGGTGATCATCACGACACTGACCAAATATTTCCAGCGCATAAAACTAAACCCGCCGATCATGCAGATGGCCAGCAATACAAGGATCGCTGTATTGTTTTTTACAAAGTATAAAACGCCCCAACCGATGGCAACACCGATCAACGTTCCTATCAGTCGCTGTATATTCCTTTGCTTGCTGAGACTGTAACCTGGCTTTAAGATGATGATCACGGTAAGCAGTATCCAGTAGCTTTTTCCGATAGGTAACAATTGCCCGATGGTATAAGCGACAATGGCGGCGATACTGATGCGGAGTGAATGACGAAAGATATTGGATTGTAAAGAAAAGTTGGACCAGAATTGTTGCGGGTCGATCGTTTGCCGGGTTACATATTTTGTTGGATCAGGTGTATTTATCTTAATATTACGCAGTTTGCGATCGTAGGAGGTATATTGGTGCAGGGTTCTTATCCGGGCCGCGATATCATCAATACTGTCTAATATGTGACGAAGGCTAATGAACCCTTCAAGATTCGAGGGGTTTAACAATTTTAACCGCAATCCCTCCAGGTGCTCTCTTTCTTCCACCAGTTCTTTATCAATGCGCTGATCATAGTCAGAAGCCTTCCCACTGTTAAGCGACAATCCAATTTCATCCAGTTCATTGGCCAATGATAAGATGATCCGCCGGTATTCGACCAGGATATTGGTATCATCAAAATAGGCATGCAGTTTTTTATAGTCCAGGTGCGAAGCCATGGTTCGCTCCAGCAGATCGGATACGTCTAAGAATGCCATCATTAATATCCGGCTGGTATGTGTAGATTCTTTAACCACGCCGCGGGTTTTAAAAAGCAATTCTGCGATCAGTTCTTGCTTTTGTTGTACATCTACCTGCGCCTGCATCAGGTTTTCGTAGCAGGTATCGATATCGACACCTGTCGCATAAAACTCTGCCCTGGCTCTTAGATATTTAGCGGATGCAAGGACATACTCTCCCATGGCCTGTTGAATCAATTTATAGGGCCGGAGACTGTACAGGATCAGACTGAGTAGAGTGTACCAAAGTCCGCCTGCTAATATATATATAGCGAAATAAACAACCTGCCATCCCTTCAGGCCTTCATGCGTCATCATTACCATGATCAGCAGCGCGGCAATACCGATAGAAGTGACCCTGGCTCCATATACACCGATCATAGAAAAGAAAAAGCAAAGTATTGGCAGCAGGATCATGAATACCCATTTCTCCTGCAATGAAAAACCAACTATCAGGGCAACGACAAAGATGATACCACAGCAAGCGAATAAACCGTTTCGCCGGTGATGTATGGGGCCCGGGTTGTCGGTAATACTGGCGCCCAATGCGCCCAGCGATAAAAAAATACCTGTTTGCAATTCTCCATAATAACCTAATATCAGCGAGGGCAATAATACACCCGCCGTAATTCGTACACCATCAGCCAGGTAGTGACTATTGATAAATCGCCTGTATTCTTTTATATAATCCATCAGGTATGCAAATATACAGTCTGCACATTGCTGTTTATTTATACGCTCCTTCCTTTCATATTCCCTAGCCGTCGTTTCCTACCAACACAAAGAAAAATGCTTTGTCGCCTTTGCGTCTCCTATGTTTACAAATTAAGTAAAAAAGTTCTTTGAGATAGAATTAAGATACCAATAGATTTGATTTAAAAAAGTGAAAAAAGGGTGAGAGCG
>JANOCH010000468.1:0-1941 GCA_031412015.1 Chitinophagaceae bacterium | reverse complement strand
ACAATGGCAGGATTGCTTCCCAGGAATCCCGGTGTTCCTGAAACCAATTGATTATTGTCGGAAGAAAAATTAAAGGCCACATGGTGTCCTTCAAATCTCCATCCCCAAACAGAATCAGCAACCGGGTCGCCAAATATGGAGAAATAATATTTTTCCGGGTGACGGTAATCGTCAGTGGCGCCGCGGTTCTCCACCACTTTCAATACTTGTTCCAGTTGAGTTATCGCAATGGTTTTATTATACCCGGAATCACTCAGTGCAATGCGCAACAAATTCAACCCGGCCTCTCTTTGTGCTGAAGACAATTCCCGTAGAGGAATTCCTTTTCTGTCGATCGGAACATAATTCCAGTTGTAGCGTTCGCCGTCTTCGAATGTGAACTGTGCTTTTGCCTTTTGCCCGGGGGAAAGCAATTGCAGAAACGCTACTGCGACTTTGGTCATATTGATGGAAACTCTTTTGGTCGGTTGAGACTGGCAGGAGAAAAAATTCCCGGCCAACAATAGCAGAAGAAAAGCTATCCGTTTCATGGCTGCAATATTTATATAGTAATGAAGGTAAATAAACTATGGCAGTAACATGAATAAAGTTAGCAGATCGGTTTGCATTTTTGAGTATATTCATATTTCTTTTCCCGAACGACTTTTGTCGTATATAAATTGTTGCCACATGGATCGTCGTAATGCTGTAAAACAACTTGTGATCGTATCGGGCAGCCTGATCAGTCTTCCGTTTTGGATGACGGGTTGCGCTGAGGGCGACACTACTGTCACACACCTTTCCTCATTTTCTATTACCGAACAGGAACTGCTGGCTTCCATTACCGATACCATCATTCCTGCAGGTAATGCGATTGGTGCAAAAGCGGTCGGGGTGGATAAATTTTTGCAGAAACTGATTGATGATTGCTATGAGAAAGAAGTACAGGATAATGTGAAAGCTCAATTAAAAGTTTTGGAGAAATCGGCCAACGCTACTAATAGTAAATCTTTTGCCGAATGTACACAATTGCAGCGCCAGGAGTTATTACTGAAGTTTTCCACCTCTACAAATAAACCTGAGAAGGATTTTTTCACCTTGATGCGATCAGAAACGATCCGTGGCTTCAATACTTCACAGGAGGTCATGGAAAAATACCTAAATTATAAAGTTGCGCCGGGACATTATTACGGTTGTGTAGATCAAAAAGTATAAGACCATGGCAGATGATTCAGTAAAAAAAAGAACGTATGACGCCATTGTTATTGGCTCCGGTGCCAGTGGTGGATGGGCCGCCAAAGAACTTTGCGACAAAGGATTAAAAACATTGGTGCTTGAACGCGGCCGTGAAGTAAAACACGGAGCAGATTATCCGACAGCATCCAAAGCACCGTGGGAATTTGAATACAGGGGCTCGGTGCCGATAGAGAAAAGAAAAGATTACCAGGGCGCCAGGATCCTTCGTGCGGAAACATTGCAATGGGCTTTGAAGGATGATGAGCAACCTTTTATCCAGGAAAAACCTTTTCGCTGGGTACGCGGCTATCACATGGGAGGCAAATCATTGATGTGGGCGAGGCAAACACAGCGTTGGAGCGATCTTGATTTTGAGGGCCCGGTAAGAGATGGATTCGCCATTGACTGGCCCATACGATATAAGGACATTGAACCATGGTATAGCTATGTGGAAAAATTCGCCGGTATAGCAGGTAATAACGATGGCTTACCCGAATTACCCGACAGTATCGTCATGCCGGGTTTTGAAATGAGTTGTATTGAACATTATTTTAAAGAGAATATCAAGAAAAATTTTCCTGATCGTCATCTTATCCAGGCACGTTGTGCCCATATCACCGATCCGCAACCTATCCATATTGAGCAGGGACGAAATAAATGCCAGAATCAAAACATGTGCAACAGGGGCTGCATTTATGGAGGTTACTTTAGCAGTAATGCGTCTAC
>JANOCH010000467.1:0-2893 GCA_031412015.1 Chitinophagaceae bacterium | reverse complement strand
GATAAAAGCTTACCAGCAACTAAAGAATCATCTCGGTATACAAAAGATTTTTATTGCACTAGGTGGCAGCACCGGTGGTATGCAATTGCTGGAATGGGCCATCGAAGAACCGGAACTTTTTGAACACATCGTACCTATCGCCACCAATGCGGTATTATCTCCATGGGCCATTGCTTTCAATTCATCGCAGCGCATGGCGATCGAAGCAGACACTACCTGGTTAGAAAAACGCCCGGATAGCGGGCAAAAAGGATTGGCCGCGGCACGATCGATCGCATTGCTATCGTATAGACATTATAACGGTTATGATATCACGCAGGCAAGAGACAAATCCTTTGTACCCTTGACCAACGATGTTGTATATGCATCGGATAATTACCAGCGTTACCAGGGTTTAAAACTGGTCAATCGTTTTAATTCCATTTGTTATTATCGTCTCAGTCAAAGCATGGATAGCCATGATGTTGGTAAAAACAGGGGCGGTGTAAAAAAAGCTTTGCAAAGAATTTCGGCTAAAACATTGGTGATTGGAATAAGATCAGATGTTCTTTATCCCATAGCGGAACAGGAATACCTGCAAAAAACCATCCAGGATGCTGACCTGTTAAGTATCTCCAGCGATTTTGGCCACGATGGTTTTTTATTGGAATATGAAAAAATTGAACCCGCCCTGAAAAAGTTTATAGAATCAAAGTCATCGCATCATTTAAAAGTAGTTAACGAATAGAGTTGAAAAGTTCTAGAGTTCTGAGTTTTGGAGTTTGACCGATTCCCCTTACGAACTAAAGAACCATACGACTTCAAAATCACAACATGGAAACACATAAGCAACTGACGATCGGGTTATTCGGGTTTGGCGTAGTGGGTGAAGGCCTTTACAAGGTATTGCAGCAAACACCGTCATTGAAAGCGCAACTAAAAAAAGTCTGCATAAAAAATCCCGGCAAAAAACGCAATGCACCTGACTCTTTATTTACCACGGATAAAAATGTATTGCTGAACGACCCTGAAATAAATGTGATCGTAGAAGTGATCGACGATGCGGATGCGGCTTACCAGATCGTTTCTACCGCCTTACTAAATGGCAAAGATGTGGTCAGTGCCAGCAAAAAATGATAGCTGAGCATTTGCCTGCTTTGTTGGAGCTGCAGCAACAAACCGGTCATTCTTTATTGTATGAGTCAGCAGCCTGTGCTTCTATCCCCGTCATCCGGAACCTGGAAGAATATTACGACAATGACCTGCTGCATTCGATCAAAGCTATCGTAAATGGTTCCACCAATTTTATCCTTACTAAAATGTTTGAAGAAGGTCTCGACTTCAAACAGGCATTGATACTGGCGCAACAATTAGGCTTTGCTGAAAGTAATCCCAAGCTGGATATAGAGGGCTTTGATGCCGTTAACAAATGGACCTTCCTGCTGACGCATGCGTATGGAATCATCGAATCACCGGAGAATATTTTATTCAATGGCATTCAGAATATACAAGCGGGTGATGCAAGAGTTGCGAAGGAAAAAAATCACCAGATAAAATTGGTGGCGCAAGCCAAAAAACTGCAGAACGGAAAAGTGGCGGCTTTCGTATTACCACAATTCATTAAGCAGGATGATCACCTGGCTTTTGTAAAAAATGAATACAATGGCGTAGTCATTGAAAGTGGCTTTGCTGATAAACAATTCTTTTATGGCAAAGGCGCCGGCAGTTTCCCTACCGCATCCGCGGTGTTAAGTGATATTTCAGCTTTACGTTATCAATATAAGTACGAATACAAGAAACTGTATCATCATACTCCGCATGAACTCAGCCAGGATGTATTTCTTCGGGTGTATGTAAGTTTTGATGACCTGCAAATGATCCCCCGCGAACGATTTGAGTGGTTGGAAGAATGGCATGCACAGGAAGAAAGAAAATATCTCGTTGGCGTTATTTCCTTTAGTGAGCTAAAAGATAATACATGGTGGAAGGAAAATAATACTTCCCTGATACTGACACCCGATCCGGTGATCGAAGATGTGGAAATAAGAAAGCTTAAGAAGAAGAGCCTGGAGTTGGCGGGGCTTTTTTAAAAGAAATTGAATCGTCCTGAATAAGTTTACAGGTTTAAAAATTCTCCCGGTTGCTTTTAAGTAGCCGGGATTTTTTTTGATATTAAGTTTATTTATTACGCCTTGGAACTAATCAATATAGAATTATTTTCAATAATCTCACAACAAATGGAGACCAGGTCCTCACTTAAACTCCGGACGGTTTGTTTCATTTCGCCTTCATTCCAGTCCTTCGAACCAGGCAAGTTAGCTTTCAGATATCTTTCCTTCCAGGATTTTATTTGATGATAAATTTCCGGATTGACATTTCCGGGGCCTATCAGGTCTATTTCCGACCAGCCTTTCAATATTCTAAACAAAGGATTTTCAGCGCCGCTTAAATAGGTTAAGGCCTGTTCAGCGATTTCTTTGCCGTATTCCAAACTCATAATTTGATTTTCTTTCTACACAACCTGAAAATAAAAAAGCAAACCCCTACGTATAAGGGTTTGCTCTAATTATTCGTCGGGAAGACAGGATTCGAACCTGCGACCCCCTGGTCCCAAACCAGGTGCGCTACCGGCCTGCGCTACTTCCCGAACTTGCAAGGGGCTGCGAAAATAGGACTTTTTTGCATTTAAAAGGAAGCAATTTCAAAAGAAAATCAGCAAATAATACCCAAATTTCGGGATATTATGGCCTTTCCCGCATATGGCCGGTTCTTTTGAGTATATGGTCATGAAGTTTAAAAAATAACTGCGTAAACACGAAAAACCGGCCACTCCTGGTTCATCATTCTTCTCTTTTTTGACCACAGGATCTGCTTCTCGATTCATTGACTATCCCATTTGTTCAACTGACCAAAA
>JANOCH010000466.1:0-6692 GCA_031412015.1 Chitinophagaceae bacterium | reverse complement strand
ATACGACAGATACTGAAATTGGTAAAAGGCTATGGATCAATGTTTAATATTTACTACAAAAATATCTCTACCTGGTTTCTGATGAAGAAAAAAGCCAGCTTATCTTAGAGGAGCCCAATGCAGTTTATGGGAAATCTGTTTTGACAAAAGTAAGATTAGGGCAAGGGGCGTTCAGAATTTTAGTAACAGATGCTTATAATAGAAAGTGTGCAATCTCTGGAGAAAGAACTTTACCTGTTTTAGAATCAGCACAGATCAAGCCTTACGCAAAATCGGGACCTCATTTTATTTCAAATGCCTTACTCCTTCGTTCCGATTTACATAAACTCTTTGATTCAGGTTATCTGACGATCACTTCCGATTTAAAAGTTGAAGTAAGTAGAAAATAAAAGAAGAATTTGAAAACGGAAAAGAATATTACCGTTTTCATGGCAGTCACGTTTGCAACTTGCCAAATCGGGTGAGGGATAAGCCTAAAAATGCCTTTATTGAATGGCATAATGAGAATATATTTCAGCGCTAATATGAATTGACTTCATATGAATCAAAATGGTCCATGCAAACTTTGCGGTAAATCCGCAAAACTAATTAAGCAATCACATATCATTCCGAATTTTATGTATCAGGGTCTCTTTGATGAAGCAAATCGGATGATTTTAATGCCTATCAGTAGTTCATCTGAAAAATCAAGATTTTACCAGACTGGATTTTTTGATAAATATATTCTTTGTAAGAAATGTGAAAATGAAATACTCTCGAAGCTGGAAAAGTATTCGTCAACTATTTTGTATGGAGGTACATCGAGAAATCCGCCTGTTTTTGAAAAAAGAAGGGGGCCTGATGGGGTAAGAAGCATTGGAATTAGTAATCTTGATTATACTCGGTTCAAGCTATTTTTATTATCGATTTCATGGAGGGCACATATTTCTTCGAATAAATTTTTTAATAAGGTATCTGTTGGGGAGCATGAATCTATATTGAAAGAAATGATTATTTCAGGCAATGCCGGGGGAGAAGATGATTATAAAATTGCTATTGTGGCTATTAAAGATAGAATAGATAATCTTGTTCGAATAATGCCCAACCCAGAAGTAAAAAAGTATGATGGTGGTCATTTTGCCGCTTTCTTTTTAAGCGGTTTTATTTATTTTATCAACTTGCAAAGAAAAACGGATTTCATGCTTTTTCACAAATCCATATTAAAGGAAAGCGGGGAAATAGAAATTCCTATTATTTCAGGGGAATTGGCTAGCAGGTTTTTAAAGGTGTTTGGCCTTTCAGATGACATCGCAGATTATCTTAGTTAAATCTCCCGTCATCCGTGGTGTTCAACAAATAACAATTTCAACAGTCATCCTGATGTCTTCGACCCATGACCAGCTTTGCAAAAGCTGTCAAACCTGTAACAATAGCACAATAACTTAAATAGCAGCCGATCGCTATCCCGCATTTCTATCTGTAAAAGTGAGAAACGCAATAGCCTTCAATATTTTTTGGTAAATTCAAAGTCGGAAACCGTTTTCATTCACCCAAAACCTACAGCAATGAAACTCGTACTTGCTGCTTCCCTGTTTGTAATTTTCAATGCTTGCAATCCAAAACAGGAGCAAACCAATATCACAACTGCTGTCACCATCAACACAACAGAGAAAAATAAACAACTGATAAAACTCGTCTATATCGAAATGGCTAATAAGCGCAACTATGCCCTCATCGATTCTTTCTTTGCACCAAATATATTTGATCATGGTGCATTGGAAGGTCAAAAGCAAGGCAGGGAGGGTTTTAAAAAAGCGGTCATGGAGTTTTTAGGTATGTTTTCACAACTGGAAATAAAACCGGAAGAGATCATTGCCGAAGGAGATATGGTAGCTACAAGAGAAACATGGAAAGTAACGCTGGCATCTACCAACAAAACCCGTACCGGCGAGACGATGCATTTCTTTCGCATCAAAGACGGCCTCATTACCGAGGAGTGGAGCAAAGGCTGGGAGTGGCTGGGCTTATAAATGTAATAAAAGACATTCCGCTCCGCTCTTCGTAGTGTTCAATAATTAAAAGAAAATTCAACAATTGCCCCGACGTCAGCCACGCAGGATCTATGAAATTTTAATAAATAAAAAGAGTATGAACCCGTCAACGATCCTAAGCCCCGGTGCGTGTCTCCACGCACCGGAAATTATTTTGGTGAAGTGGTGCGTGGTGACACGCACCATGGCGTTGTATTAACGCTATTTATGAATGCATCATGAAAATTGCCTGAATAAAATTTCTTTCTTAACAACAAAACGATAAATTACTGAATGAACGGAGACAGGAAACATGTCTCACGCTTTGATATCAGTATCTGGAATTTGAATAAATGAAGAAGCCATGAACCCGTCAGCGATCAAAACCCCCGGTGTTTACATCAACGAAATAAATGCCTTTCCAAATTCGGTGGTTGCCGTAGCCACCGCGGTTCCGGCATTTATAGGTTATACAGCACAGGCCAGCTACGAAGGAAAATCGTATTTGAATGTGCCGGTTAAGATCACATCCTTTGCTGACTTCAAGGCATTTTTTTGCTGGCCTGACCCTCCCGCACCGGCAAGCCCCACCAAACAATACCGCCCTGCATATTACCTGGTGCAGCAAAAAACGCAGCCTGTCAAAGGTGATTACCTGCAAATAAACGGTGGGTATTATTCAATTGTTCCCGATCCGTCCAGCATTTATTACTTCTACAATAGCATAAAACTTTTTTACGAAAACGGAGGCGGTGATGCGTACATTGTTTCAGTAGGTACCTATGGTGCGGCGTCAAAGACACCGATGAAGCCTGGCGATCAAATCATCAATCCCAATGTTCAACTCAACGATCTTCAAAGAGGTCTTGCTTTGTTAAAAAGGGAGCAGGAGCCCACTATGTATATTTGTCCCGAAGCAACTTTGTTAGGTGTCGCCGACAACAGTACCCTGATGGAGGCCATGCTATTGCAAAGCAGCAGCATGGGTACATCGGTCAGTATTTTTGATATCATAGGAGCAAACGATCCTGATCCCATCCTGTATATGAATGATATCACCAGCTTCAGAAACAATACCGGGACAATGGGGCTGAACTACGGAGCCGCTTATTATCCATTTATCGGTACTACGATCATGCAAGGCAGTGACATTGATTATACCAATCTCTTTGGCGGAGATATCAACCAACTTGCCGCTATTGTTAACCCGGCCAGCAATCCCGACGCTACGATAGCGTCTATTTTGGCAAATATGGCTAACCCCGCCAGAGAGTATACTGTTGCGCAAAATAACAGCGCATTGAGCAACGCGAGTCCAATCTATGGTCAAATAATAAAACATGTTTTAGCCCGTGCTAATACACTTCCTCCAAGCGGGGCTATTGCAGGAGTGATCACGATGACCGATAATCAAGTCGGACCCTGGCAGGCGCCTGCCAATATTTCCATCGTTGGCGCTCTCGATCTGCCCATTGCTTTATCTGATAGTCAACAAGGGCCACTTAATGTTGACGCCATCTCCGGTAAGTCCATCAACGCGATACGTTTTTTTAATGGCCTGGGCATTTTAATTTGGGGCGCCAGAACCCTCGATGGAAACAGCCTGGACTGGAAATATCTTTCAGTCAGAAGAACCGTGATTTTCCTTGAACAATCCTGTAAGCTGGCGGCGCAGGCTTATGCATCCGAACCCAATAATAAAAATACCTGGGAAGCAGTCAAAGCCATGATTGGAAGTTTTTTTAATACTGTTTGGGCCCAGGGTGGGTTACAGGGCGCTAGTGCAGCTGATGCTTATTCCGTGACCTGTGGATTGGGTACCACCATGACAGCGGAGGATATTCTAAATGGGTTTATGAACGTCACCATAAAACTAGCGGTGGTACATCCGGCAGAGTTTATTGTCATTACCTTCCGGCAACAAATGATGAAGTCAGCCTGATCGAATTGTTTTTATTAAAATAAAAAATACTACTATGGCAGAAGATAATGGCAGCAAGCAAGGCTCAGCGTGGCCCCTGCCCAAATTCAGGTTTGAAGTAGACCTGGGCACAGACCTTAAAGGCATAGCCTTCCAGGAAGTTACCGGGATGGATGTAGAAAACCAGGTGATTGAATACCGTAACAGCAACAGCCCGCTTTTTTCCACGGAGAAAATGCCCGGCATTACAAAGTATGGAAATGTGACTATGAAAAGAGGCGTATTTGTAAACGATAACAGCTTTTGGAATTGGCATCAAGAAATAAAAATGAACACCGTGAAGCGACGTACGGTGATCATCCGGCTGTTGGATGAAAATAATGCCGTGACTATGCAGTGGACACTGAACAATGCCTGGCCTACTAAAATTACCAGTACCGACCTGAAATCGGATGGCAACGAGGTGGCCATCGATACGCTTGAAATTGCTCACGAACAACTTATCATATCCAATGGCTAATGACCGTAGCTACCCAACAGGCTTTTATTTTTCGCTTTCGTTCAAAGGAGAAGTTTCCGCTTTCCGGGAAGTATCCGGCATATCAGTTAAACTAAGCGTCGAAGAGGTAGCGATCGGCGGTGAGAACCGGTTCAAACACCGGCTACCCTCCATTAATACCAGTCAGAACCTTGTTCTTAAAAGAGGCCTGGTACCTGCCGGTTCCCAACTCATTAACTGGTGCGCCAGTTCGCTTGATGCCGGACTGAATAATCCCATTGAAGTGCACGATGTTTCCGTTCGTTTATTGGGCGCCGATAATTTAGTTTTGTCGATGTGGACCTTTTATAAAGCCTACCCGGTGAAATATGCTGTTTCAGATTTTAAATCGCAGGAAAACACCCTTGTCATCGAATCGGTAGAATTGGCGTATAACTATTTCTCGCTCTCCGGATCAACCGTTTCACCGGGTTAATTTCCCTGATACCATGCCCATAGAAATGCCAGGAATCTTTATTAAAACGGAAATACTGGTCCGTAAAAATTACCAGGCCCTCGGCCTTGATCATTAATGATCAAGCCCTTGGGCCTCTCTCGACGCACCGGAATTATTTTTTTAAATGATGCGTGGGGGGACACACACCAGGGCAACCGGAAATATAATGTTATCCCGGATCTTGCAATCCAAAACCTGGCTTGATACGAAATAAAACTTATTGCCTATTTTTACCCCTTTAGTATTTATCCCTCTATTTATGAACAAATTCATTGGTCTCTTACTGCTGCTTACCGTATTCACTTCGTCGTGCAAAAAAGGAGGTTCGGGTGAACCAGTGCCCGTAATCCCGAACCCAACTTATGAACTGCCGGCCGGAGCCAAAGACGGCGTGGCATTCATCAACAATGGTACTTCGGCGATCGTAACATTATACGCCCCATTTAAATCAACTGTTTCCATCATTGGTGATTTCAATAACTGGCAGCCAGCAACAGGTGAAATGAAAAGAACGCCCGACAAGAATACCTGGTGGATACAGGTTGATAACCTTGATCCCAACACGGAGTATGCATACCAGTTTTTAGTAGACAATACATTAAAGATCGCGGATCCCTATTGTGAAAAAATCCTTGATCCCAATAATGATGTCTTTATTTCACCTTCAACTTACCCGGGTTTGAAACCTTATCCCACCGGCAAAACCACGGGCATCGTTAGCATCATGCAGGCCAACCAGCCCACTTACACCTGGAAAAATGCCAGCTTCGTCCGGCCGCAAAAAAATGATCTTGTTATTTATGAGTTGCTGATCCGCGATTTTACGGCTGAACATAATTATGCGGCCACCCTGCAAAAGCTGGACTATTTAACGGGCCTTGGTATTAACGCGATTGAACTTATGCCGGTGACCGAGTTTGAGGGAAATTCCAGCTGGGGGTATAATCCTTCCTTTTACTTTGCACCCGACAAGTATTACGGAACTAAAACGGCTTTGCAACATTTCATTGATGAATGTCACGGAAAAGGTATCGCTGTTATCCTGGATATGGTGTTGAATCATTCTTTCGGACAATCGCCCATGGTGCAGTTATACTTTCAAGGTTCAAAACCAACCACCGCAAGTCCCTGGTTTAACGTGGACCCCAAACATCCTTACAATGTCGGTTATGATTTCAATCATGAAAGCGCTGCCACCCGGTATTTCGCCAAGAATGTGATGAAGTTCTGGATGCAGCAATATAAGATAGATGGTTTTCGGTTTGACCTGTCAAAAGGCTTTACTCAAAAATCGTCAACAGATGACGGATCCTTTGCCGCCTATGATGCATCCCGTGTAGCCATTTGGAAAGATTATAATGATCATATCAGGAGTATCGATCCGAATAACTTTTACGTGATACTGGAGCATTTTGCGGAAGCTTCAGAAGAACAGGTGCTCGCCAATGAAGGTATGATGCTTTGGACCAACCTGAATCATAATATGAATGAAGCAACGATGGGTTATTTGACCCAATCCGATTTTAGCTGGGGGCTTTATACCAGGCATGGTTTCAGTAAATCAGAAAACCTGCTGGACTATATCGAAAGCCACGATGAAGAACGTTTAAATTTCAAGAACATAACTTATGGCAATTCATCGGGCGGCTATTCCATAAAAAACAATTTGCCTGTATCGTTAAAAAGGGCAGAACTGGGCGCGGCGTTTTTATTCAGCAATCCGGGGCCAAAAATGATCTGGAAAATTGGTGAATTGTGATATTATAT
>JANOCH010000465.1:0-10769 GCA_031412015.1 Chitinophagaceae bacterium | reverse complement strand
AATAGTTTCGTCAGCAGTGAGCTTTGGAATGGACGTAAAAATACGCATTTCCAACTACTATTGATTGAAAATTTAAAGCCAGTATAATGATAAACGTAAAGAGTAGCAGGATGTTACTTCCCGTTCAATTTATTTGATCGTGGAGTGGTCGGATCATTTTTTTTCAACCTTCCTGACCGTGGTGTTGGCGCCGCCATTCAAAGTAAGGTCAACCGGTTTATTGGTTTGCCATGCACCCCTGGTGAAATCAGGAATATCTATCGTTTTAGATTTTTTATCAACGGATCTTCCGCTTAAAGGTATGATAGAACTCCAGGCTGCAGCATCATATACATCCTGGTCGAGTGGTAAGCCATTGCGAAGGCAATCGATCAAACGCCAGTCCATGATAAAATCCATGCCTCCATGTCCGCCGACCTCTTTTGCAATTTCACCAATGTGTTTAACGATGGCGGGTGTGTATTTTTTGTACAGGTCTTCTAATTCCTCTTTTTTGATCCAGCTATGACCAAAGGCTATCTTTTCCGGACCAGGATATTTTTGCGCTGCGCCTTTGGTGCCACTCAGTAAATGCAATCTTGAATAGGGGCGCAGTGTAGAAACATCGTGTTGCAACATGATGGTTTTACCCTTGAAGGTCCGGATGATCGTGGTGTTCATATTGCCACGATAAGGTTTGTCAACGAACTCGTTAAAGAAGGGATCTTTTGCTGACATTTCTTTTGCCATATTATTTAACGTAAAATCGTTGCAGCTCATACTTACAAGGTGATCCATTTTATCACCCCGATTAATATTTAGACATTGAGCAATAGGACCCAGTCCATGGGTAGGATAGAGGTTGCCATGGTGCAGGTAGTTTTGTTTTAGCCGCCACATATCAGCATAAGCGTTCTTGTTAAAAAGATAGTCCTTGCTCAGGTCATGTATATAGGCGCCTTCCGCATGAACGAGTTCACCAAACATTCCGTTGCGGGCCATGTTCAATGTCAGCAATTCAAAGAAATCGTAACAACAATTTTCCAGCATCATGCAATGTTTCTTTGTTTGCTCTGATGTTTCCACCAGTTCCCAGCATTGATCGACGGTTAGCCCGGCATTTACTTCGGTAGCTGCATGTTTACCATTTTTCATGGCGTATAAACAAATGGGTGCGTGCAGGTCCCACGGGGTAACATTGTACACCAGGTCAATGTCATTGTTTTCACATAAAGCTTTCCAACCCTGTTCCCCACTGTATTCTTTGGCTTTCGTTCGCCCGGCTTTTTCCAATGTTTTTTGTGCCGTCGCAACACGGTCGGGATATTTGTCGCATAAGGCTACGATTTCTAAACCATTTATATAACTCAAACGTTCAACAGCGCCGCTGCCCCGCATTCCCAGGCCAACGATACCTACCCGAACCATTTCAATTTTTGGCGCGGCGTAGCCACTCATATTGAATCGTTGCCGGCGCTTTTCCCATTCAACCGAACGATCCATTTGTTCATCGGTTACAGTATTGATTCGATTGGCGAATGTTGGCAAACCTGTTGCGATAGCACCTGTTCCGATGGTGAGGTTGCGTAAAAATTTCCGGCGATCTGAGTTCATGACAGCTTTTTTTTGTTGCTGCAAGTTCACGATTTAATCAACAGGAATGTTGCGGAAATCAAAATGGCGCAAACGGTTGAACCGTATTTTTAGTCTTTTTGGAGATGGATGATGTAAGAGAATTGTTGATCAAAAGGCGCATTGGTCTTTTCCGGTTTGGCGATCATAAAGTGATTTAGTTGTGCGCTGGTTCGGATGTTTCCGACCAACCGCTCATCATCATCGAAAAGAAATTCGGTGATCATTGTCTGGAAACCCGCCAGGTCATGAACTTCCACATGAATATGGGCAGGCAGATCGCTTTTTGGATAGCCCGATGGTTTCACCGTATGTATCTCAAACTTTCCGGCAGCATCGGTTTTAGCGTAGCCGAATATCCTTGCGTGGCGCTGATCACCCGAATTACCACCCACATGCGGCTGGTCGGCAGCATACCATCCTTTAGCATCCGTTTGATAAAAATAAACAACGGCGCCTGCGATGCTGTTGCCATCCTCATCTTTCAATGATGCCAACACTTTTATTTTTTTACCAGGCTCTGAGTCTGTTGCAATTTTTACAGGCTCCGAAGCACAGTTTTTTTTGATCAGTTCACGAAAGGATGTTTCGGGATGAAGCGCCAGGTATTTGTTATCAGTCAATATGGCGGAAACTTTCGCTGTTCCTGTTTTTAGTTTGGATTCAATTTCACTTAATAATATTTCAGAACCAGATTGTGCTTTTGCGGATTGATATCCGAATAGCGACAGTAATATAATTAGAAAATAGACTCTCATACCAGCAACTATTTAGATGAAGTATGCAAAAAAGTAAATTAGAATTATTTTCTGCTTATGCGCTGACAGACTTGATGAGCGGCGATAGTAATGCTATGACAGGTTATTCATTCAATAAATCAGGTCTTCTTTCTGTTGTTTTTTTCACGGCTTCGTCATATCTCCAATCATCTACTTTCCTGGGATCTCCACTTAATAATACATCAGGTACTTTCCAACCGCGGAAGTCTGCGGGCCGTGTATAAACAGGTGGCGCCAATAAATTATCCTGGAAGGAGTCAAAAAGCGCGGAGGTTTCATCATTTAATACACCTGGTAACAATCGACCAATAGCATCTACTAAAACGGCTGCCGCTAATTCGCCGCCACTTAAGACATAATCACCAATGGAAATTTCTTTGGTTACAAAATGTTCTCTTATCCTTTGATCAATTCCTTTGTAATGACCGCAGATCATGATAAGATTTTCTTTTAGAGAAAGGCTGTTCGCAATTTTTTGATTAAAATTTTCACCATCGGGCGTTAAAAAAATAATCTCATCGTATTTTCTTTCTTTCGATAATTCTTCAATGGCATTGGTTAATGGTTCACACATCATTACCATGCCGGCGCCACCGCCATATTGATAATCGTCAATTTGCCCCTGGTTGTTGATAGCCCATTTACGCAGGTTATGCGAATGCACTTCCAGCAAACCTTTTGCCTGCGCCCTTTTCATGATGCTATGTTCGAAAGGGCTTTTTAATAATTCCGGTAAAACGGTAATGATATCTATCCGCATGGGACAAAGATAAGTACTCAGTTGATGGTTATTTCGACCGTTGACCGGTTCTCATTGGCCGAATTGTCTTTGGCAATGACCTGAATTTTATAGTTGATACCAGCTTGTGTAAGGAAGGATTCGTTTAAACTATAAGTAGCCGCTCCGGGATTACGGTGAATGTCTATTAGCAATGTACCTGTGGAGTTATTAGAAATATGAGCATGTACTTCCGTCAATTTCTGATTGTCACTCAGCGTTCCTGTAATATTTATCGTTTCACCTACGCCAAAAACCTGGTTGTTATTGGGAGAAGTAATAGTAACAACAGGTAGTTCGTTGTCACTGACCTTTTCGTTTTTTGAGCAGGCCTGTAAAAGTATCAACGAGAAAAAAGGCAAAATGAATTTCATTCTTTTAAAGATACAAAAAGACTGACCATATGAAGAATATGGGGTAAAACTGTCAGTCTTCCAAAAATTCATCAAGGTCCCTTCTTTCTTTTTTAGTAGGACGGCCGATCTTGCTTTGCCGTTTGCCCGTATGGAAACTTGCTGCCTGGAATTTTATCCTTTCGAGTTCTTCTTCTGGAGTGATATCAATATAATTTTTTATGGCTTCTGCAAACGCCACTCTTTTTTCCAGCAGGCCGGTTACTTTTATTCGCCAACGTTTGGCTTCTGTTTTTACTTCGTATTCGTCGCCAATATTTACATTCTTAGATGCTTTAGCCTGCATCCCATCAAATTTTACTTTACCTGAATCGCAGGCAGAAGCTGCCATTGTTCTTGTTTTAAACAAGCGAATAGCCCAAAGATATTTGTCCAACCTTAATTTTTCTTTTTCACTCATTCATTCAAAATTAAAAAACCTCACCCAAAATGAGCGAGGCTATACTGTCGGAGTCTTAAAGTCCTCCACCTGGGGATTTAGGTGGCTGCGAAAAATTTATGGAAATAAGGAATCGTCTCAATTCCTTTATAATAATTTGCAATATTATATTTTTCATTCGGGCTATGCAGGTTATCATTATCAAGACCAAAACCCATGAAGACGATCTTTATACCCAATTCTTTTTCCAGGATTGAGCAGATAGGGATACTGCCCCCACCACGAACAGGGATTGGTTTTTTACCAAAAGTGGTTTCCACCGCTTTGGAAGCTGATTTATAGCCTTTGCTATTAATAGGAGTCATGTAAGGCTCGCCGCCATGATGCAATTCTGCTTTTACTTCAACCGATTTCGGGGCTATGGATTTAAAATAGTTCAATAGTTTTTCCGTGATCGCATCGGAGGATTGATTAGGTACCAGTCTTGCCGAGATCTTCGCATAAGCTTTGGAAGGAAGAACAGTTTTAGCTCCTTCACCCGTATAACCGCCCCAGATGCCATTTACTTCCAGGGTAGGACGGATGCCGGTTCTTTCATACGTGGTATAACCTTTCTCTCCCCACAATTCCTTAACACCGAGTTCACCTTTGTATTCATTTTCATCGTACGGAGCGGCATTTAATAATTCTCTCTCTTCTTTGGTTGCAACTATTACATCATCATAAAAACCCGGAATAGTGATATGATTATTTTCATCATGGCAACTGGCGATCATTTTCGCCAGGATAGTAATAGGATTGGCGACAGCGCCTCCATAGGTCCCGCTATGAAGATCCCTGTTAGCACCTGTTACTTCCACTTGAATATAACTTAACCCCCGAACACCTGTATCCAACGAAGGGTTTTCAAAACTAAGCATGGAACTATCACTGATCAATATCACATCGGCTTTGAGCAACGTTTTATTCGCCGCTACAAATTTTCCCAGGTTCGGTGAGCCCACTTCTTCTTCACCCTCTATCAGGAATTTGATATTGGTGGTCATCGTGTTGGTCTTTGTCAAAGTCTCCAATGCCTTTACGTGCATATAGAATTGACCCTTATCGTCGGCGGATCCACGGGCAAAAACTTTTCCATCAATGATGGTTGGTTCAAATGGGGGATTGGTCCAAAGCTCTAATGGTTCAGCAGGCTGCACATCATAGTGACCATAGACTAATACCGTAGGTTTGGAAAGGTCAATGATCTTTTCACCGAATACCACCGGGTGACCATCGGTCACCATTACCTCAGCTATATCGCAACCGGCATCCATCAGACTTTTCTTTACGGCTTCAGCGCATTTCTGCATATCGGCTTTGTGTTCACTTTTAGCGCTGACAGAAGGGATACGGAGCAGGTCGAGCATTTCATTCAAAAAACGGTCTTTATTCTTTTCCTGGTAATCTTTCCAAGCTTGCATGTATAATATTTAAGGGGATTTAATAGTCTGGATAGGTCATTCAAGCGAAGATAAGGAGGATGGCCTAATCAGATTCTGTCTTTTTGTTCCGGGCCGTGACCGCTTTTTTTATGGATTTGCTTCCAAAACGGTCCTTGATATCGTCAACGGCTTTATAGAGGTTCAATTTTTCCTCGTTATTATTAAAAAGGTTCATTTGCATTGTGAAAGGAATTAGCTGGCTGAACCGCACCCCAAGCAGGCGGACAGGTTGGCCATTTCGATAAAGTTTGGTGAACAGGTCCTTAACTTTTGCAATTAACTGGTCATCGAGTGAGGTGTAATCAATGATCTCCTGCCGCGATACCGTTTCAAAATCGGGATACCGGATCTTCACCGTCACACAACCCGTCAATTTTTCATCGGTTCGCAGATCGTAGGCATTTTGTTCGGTCAACCGCACCAGTTCGCTATGCAACAAATTGAGATCGGAAATATTTTCATGAAAAGTATTTTCATGACTCATGCTTTTTTGTTCCCAGTCAGTCTCAATATCCGCATTGCCAATACCATGGGCTTTGTGCCATAGCGATTGACCCCAGCTGCCTACATATTTTTCTAATATTTCTACAGGAGTTCGTGCAATATCTTCAATGGTATAAATGCCAAAATTCTTTAGCTGTTGTTCCGTTTGCTTACCTACACCGTTGATCTTTTCGATCTTCAGCGGCCAGAGAAATTCCTTTTCTTTTCCATGCGGCACTTCCAAAAAGCCATTAGGCTTGGCTTCATTCGTAGCTATTTTACTGATGAATTTCGCGGACGATAAACCACAGGAGATCGGCAGACCCGTTTCTTTGATAATATGCTCTCTCAACTCCCTGGCATATTGGCTAACATTAAAAAATTTACCCATGCCGGTAAGATCGCAGTAAAATTCATCGATAGATGCTTTTTCAAACAGGGGTACTTTGGAAGCAATGATATCGGTAACCCAACGTGAATATTTGCTGTATTGTCCTCTTGTTCCCTTTAATACGATAGCATGAGGACAAAGCTTCATCGCTGTTCGCATGGGCATTGCTGAATGGATTCCATATTTACGAGCTTCATAACTACAGGTGGAAACTACACCCCGGTCACTGGTTCCACCAACAATGATCGGTTTTCCTTTCAGGGCAGGGTCGTTGATAACTTCAACCGCTACAAAAAAAGAATCCAGGTCGAAATGGGCGATATGACGGAGCGGGCCGGCCATTGAGTACGAAGTTACTTAACAAGGTGCAAGGTACAAGGCGCAAGGAGGGAAAGTCTGTATATCCGGAGGCTAAACTTGCGCCTTGTTTCTTCTTGTGCCTTGTCCCTTGATTCTTATATTTGAATGATGGAATGGGAATGGCTAAAATCGGGTATAGGTCCGTTAAAAGACCTTGTCAGCTTTCTGAATAAGGAAGGCAAGACCAATGATGTATTAAAAAAACAGGTCATCCGTGAACTGCGGAACAATCTCAATAATTTTCACAATGGATTTTTGAATAATGTATCACAGGATGTTATAATAGAAATGTTGAGTAACGATGCGATCAAAGACGCTATCAAAGAAAATTTTAAGTTTAAAAAACTCAAGCCTGGGACTATCGAGCCGTATCATATCTTAGATGAACGCAACAAACGCTACACCGGATGGGAAGCTGAAAAGCTGGTGGATAAAATAGATGAGAAAATAGAGGAATTGAAGAATATCAGGAAAATGAATGGCGGCAGTGTGGCAACCGTTAAAAACAACATATCCCTGATGCTGAGTAATCTTTATTATCGGATGAAATTGCTGGCTGATTTTATCCGGTCAGATATAAAATAGTTTTTGTGGACACCAGTTCTCTTCAGCAATTCATTAATTTGGTCCATCCCCTGAAAGAAGAGGAGATGACAAAATTCTTAGCGATATGGCAACCGTTTGAATGTAAAAGGAAAACTATTCTTACTGCCGCGGGTGAAACAGAAAAATATCTCTACTTCGTGTTAGAAGGTGTGCAAAGGGCTTTCTACATTGGTCATGAAAAACAGGAAGCGACAATTGTTTTTACCTATGCGCCCTCTTTTTCGGGTGTGGCTGATTCTCTTCTCACGCAGACTCCTTCCAAATATTTTTTAGAAACACTGACCAGCAGCAGATTTTTGCGGGCATCATATAGACAACTGGATCAATTGATGAATGAATATCCTGCCGTTCAACGAATGGTATTACGATTGACCAGCTTTGCCTTGAAGGGAGTCCTGGAGAGACAAATCGAGTTACAATGTTTCAGTGCTGAAGAAAAATTCAAAACGCTGTTAAAAAGAAGTCCTCATGTTTTACAAATAATTCCTCATAAGTACCTTGCTTCTTATCTCGGGATAGACGCCACCACCTTCAGTAAATTATTAGGTTCTGTAAGATTGTAAAAAGTACGTGGTTCTAAAATCTTGGGAAATGCCAAGATTTTCCAGAAAGTAGCTAATTAGGTTTGTAAAAAATTACAAACATGAAAAAATATAAGAGTATTGAATTACTGGAACAATTACAGTCGGATACCCGCCAGCTTATTCTAACCGCTAATTATCTCCAAACAATTGATCCCGGTGTTCTATTACAGGAACCGGCTCCGGGTAAATGGAGTGTGATCCAGGTATTGGAGCACCTCAATAGTTATGGCCGATATTATTTATTGTCTATTGAAAGATCCTTAGAAAACGATAAACCTGCAGTCGAAGTTTTCATGCCCGGATGGTTGGGCAATTATTTTACAAAGCTGATGAAGCCGGGAGAGGATGGAGCTATCATCAATAAAACGAAATCACCCAAAGATCACCGGCCCTCCAAATATTTAGATGTATTTCCTGTGCTGACTACTTTTTTGGAACAACAGCATTATCTTCTTGAGCTGCTGGAGCAGGCGAAATCAAAGAATATCAGCGGCATCCGCACACCTATTTCTATTTCCAGGTTGATCCGGTTAAAACTGGGAGATACTTTTCGATTCCTGGTCGCCCACGAGCAGCGTCATTTTGTGCAGATAGATAATACACTGGCGATGGTAAAAGGAACTATAAATATATTTCCAGCAAACCATCTGGTAATGCAACAATGACCTGTCTTAGTTTGTGATCTATCTTCTGAAGAGTGCCTTCATGGAGAGGGATCAGTACTTCTTTGCCATTGATCTCGATCCGGCATAACATCTGGTGTGGCTGCTCGATCACTTCAAGTATTGAACCGAGCTCTTTATCGTTTTCGATAATGGAATATCCCAATAAGCTGGCGGGGGCCGATTTAGCGGCAAATTTTTTGAAATCCGCTTCAGGCAGCCATACTTCTTTTTGCGTGATTTTTAATGCCGCTTCACGGTTTGATATTCCTTCAAGGGTCAGGTATACTTCATTGTCACTTTTAATTTTGACGGATTCAATGAACCATGGTATAAAGGATTTTTTTTTCTCTTCTATAAAAATGGCTTGTAAGCCTTTCAACGAAGTTTTTTTACCCAACTCATGTTGGAGAATTAGCTGACCATTTACGCCAAAGGCGGCAACGAGTTTTCCTATTTTAAAATATTCAATCACGGACTGCAAGATTTAAAATGGATTGCGCGGATTTGGCTGATCATCATAGTAACGTGCCTGGTATCATAATAATTAAGGTTGAAAATCACAATGGATCAAACAGGAAAATGAAGTATCGCATCAGAATAATCAGCGAAATCCTTTCAATCCCCCAATCCGCGATAAAAAAAGGCGACACTAAAATAATTAATGTCGCCTTCATGAACTTTCAGGACGGATTTTGTACCGCCAATCGGCGGATTATTTATCCTTCACTGCCGCCACCGCCTTCAGTCCTTCTTTCAGGTCTGCGACCTGGCATCGGACGACGGGCTCTTTTGTTGCGTGCAGCTTCTTCCTGGCGTTTTTTAATTTGTGCATCATGTTCTGCACTCCATTTCGTGAACTTTTCCATTGCTGTTGCATCATCAAACAGTCCCAGCCCCACACCACGGAGCAAGTGTTTCAGGTATAACACTCCTTTGAAGCTAAGAATGCGGCGAACGGTGTCTGTCGGTGTAGCACCTTTGTTCAACCATTCCAAAGCTTTCTGACGATCAAGCTGAATAGTAGCCGGAACGGTCAGTGGATTGTAAGTACCTAATTTCTGGATGAATTTACCATCGCGGGGTGCCCTTGAATCGGCAATGACGATGAAATAGAAGGGTCTTTTTTTAGACCCATGACGTTGAAGTCTGATCTTGGCTGCCATTTTAAATAGAAATTTAAAGGCGTTAAACAATAATTGTTAAGTCCGGTTGAAACCGGAAAGCAAAAATAAGGTTTGGTGGCTGAAACGCCAAAGGGTTAACTGTATTTTATAATTATCTTTTCATGCCGGGCATCATCTTGCCAAACATGCCCATCTTGTTCATTCCCTTCATCATATCCCGCATTTGTTCAAACTGCTTCATAAAGGCATTTACTTCACTGATGTCCTTTCCCGCGCCTTTGGCGATACGTTTGCGGCGGCTGCCGTCAATCAGGTCCGGATCTGATCTTTCGGCGGGAGTCATCGAATTGATCATGGCCTCTATGCCCTTAAACGAGTCTTCGTTGATATCAAGGTCTTTTATTTTATTTCCTACACCCGGCACCATGCCTAACAGATCTTTCATGTTGCCCATCTTTTTGATCTGCTCCAACTGCATCTTAAAATCGGCAAAATCAAATTTATTCTTCCGGATCTTACTTTCCAGTTTTTTGGCCTGCACCTCATCAAATTGCTCCTGTGCTTTCTCCACCAGGCTGGTGATATCTCCCATACCCAGGATACGTTGTGCCATCCTTTCCGGGTAAAATACATCGAGTGTATCCAGCTTTTCACCACTGCTGGTAAATTTGATGGGTTTGTTGACCGTGTATTTGATGGAAAGGGCCGCACCACCTCTTGTATCACCATCTAATTTGGTCAATACGACGCCGGTAAAGTCGAGTCGATCATTAAAGGTCTTGGCAGTGTTGACGGCGTCCTGGCCCGTCATACTATCCACTACGAATAAGATCTCCTGTGGTTTGACAGCGCTCCTTATATTGGCCACTTCAGTCATCATCACTTCATCAATAGCCAAACGGCCGGCTGTATCGATAATAACTACATTTTTATTCTTGCTTCTTGCTTCTTTGATGGCATTTTGTGCGATATCAACGGCATCCTTATTCTCCAGTTCAATATGAACATCAACACCTATCTGCTCACCCAGTACTCTTAATTGCTCCATGGCTGCAGGGCGATAAATATCAGCCGCCACCAGCAAAGGAGATAACCCTTTTTTGGTTTTCAGG
>JANOCH010000464.1:0-3015 GCA_031412015.1 Chitinophagaceae bacterium | reverse complement strand
TCTGCATATAACCGGCAGTAGGAGATGGGCTCACCCATTTAAAGCTTATGGTATTGCTACCCCGGATAGATTTGGACGCATAATCTGGCGTTACGCTGATGTCATATCGTGTAACATTCCACCAATCTCTTCCAGCCGTAATGCTCCCCCTTAATGAATCCTGACGAGTATATTGAGCGAACATAACTTTAGATGCAAACAAAAAAATGATCGATGCGGATACGTTTAAAAAGTATTTCACGATTGAATGAATTTGGAACGTAAATTTAATCGTTCCTATAAGTATGAAGATCATAAGAAAATATGGGTGGTTAAATGGCATTGTTTATTGGTTATTGCTTAGTGGTTGCGGAAGTTCCAATAACGATAACAGGAAGGTTTTTCATTATAATGAACATTCCGGGATAACTTCTCTCGATCCCGCCTTTGCCAAAAGCCAGGCTACCATGTGGCCGGCTCATCAATTATTTAATACTTTGGTGCAGGTCGATGACAGCTTAAGAATGGTGCCCTCGCTGGCGAAAAGCTGGGACATTGCGGAAGACAGGACAACATATGTTTTTCATTTGCGCAACGATGTTTTTTTTCACAACGATGCTGTCTTTGGAAACAAAAAAGGGAAAAAATTAATAGCGACCGATATTGAGTATAGTTTATCACGAATAATTGATAAACAAACCGCCAGTCCGGGCGCCTGGATATTCAATGGTAAGGTGGACACACTACAGCCATTTAAAGCTATTGATGATAGTACTTTTCAATTAAAACTTCTTCGGCCCTATACTCCCATACTAGGTATACTCTCTATGCAATATTGTTCTATAGTAGCTAAGGAAGCGGTAGACAAATATGGTAGTGATTTTCGCCGTCATCCTGTTGGCACGGGACCATTTCGTTTTGTGGCCTGGGAGGAAGGGCAGGCATTAGTATTGGCAAAGCATGAAAACTATTTTGAACACGATAGCGCCGGAAACAGGTTGCCATATCTGGATGGTATAAAAGTCAGTTTTTATGATAGTAAGGCGACGGAGTTTTTGTTGTTCCGTCAAAAGAAACTGGATTTTATTAACGATATAGATGCCTCCTTTAAAGACGAGGTACTCACGAAAAAAGGAGTATTGCGAAAAGAATGGGAGGACAAAATTCAATTACGAGTGAATCCTTACCTTAATATAGAGTACCTGGGTATTCTTGTTGATTCGACCAATGGCCTGGTTAAAAATTCGCCGCTAACATTAAGAAAGATCCGGCAGGCTATCAATTATGGATTTGACAGGCAGAAAATGGTATTGTATCTCCGTAATTCTTTAGGTACAGCAGCTGAGTCAGGCTTCGTACCGGCAGGTTTGCCTTCATTTGATCCGGCAGCAGTTAAAGGATACCATTATGATCCAGCAAGAAGCAGAAGCTTGCTACGCGAAGCGGGTTTTCCGGAAGGAAGGGCTTTACCGGTTATTAAGTTGCTGACAATTGCTCTCTATTCCGACATGGCCGATTTTATCGCCAAGCAGTTAGATGAGATTGGTATAGCTGTACAGGTAGAGACGGTGCAAAAGGCTTTATTATTGGAAATGACATCCAATTCAAGAGCTGTTTTCTTCCGTGGAAGTTGGATCGCGGACTACCCGGATGCAGAGAATTATTTATCGGTTTTCTATTCAAAGAATCCCGCGCCTCCTAATTATACACGCTATCAAAACCCACGGTTTGACGCTTTATTTCAAAAAGCCCTGGCTGAAACCAATGATTCACTAAGGTATAAGCTTTACCAACAGGCAGATCAAATGGTCATGGAGGACGCTCCGGTGGTTCCATTATGGTACGACAAAGTGGTATGGTTGGCTCAGCCTGGACTAACCGGATTTAAGCCCAATTCGTTGAACTTGTTAGAGCTCCGCCATACCCGCCTGGAGTAAATATTCTGGTGATTTTGCCATTCTTTTCCGTAATGCGACGGATGTTTTTACTAAGTAGTAAAGTATAGTTACGTGCAAAAAACTGGTAAAAGCCGTATTTTCCGAAAAAATATTTCAGTCTATAACCACCTGAATCAGATAGTATTGAGCCGGCGCAAGCCCTCTGAAAGCCTTAAGGGGCTTGCATACTAGAAAAACCAAGTGTATTTTCACCTCATCAAGTTAGTTGTTTTACGAGGTTGTTATCCGATAGTCGATTCAGAAAATACGAAAACACCTCTTCAATAGCTAACGAGATATGAAAGCAGAATCCCTTAAAGAACTCCGTAACCTTAAAAATTGTGTATGAAAACTAATTCTACCCTTATTCTTCTTGTGCGAATTATCGCGTTTGTTCTTCTTTGCCTCTACTCACTCCTGGTCTTCGGTCAACCTGAAACCGCTTCAGTTCGTAAATCAGCCCCACTTAATAAGTTTTCCGGTGTCGTTGTTAATGATAATAGCATTAAGCTTCAATGGTCATTGACAACCGGCAATACCGCCAGCACTGTAACAATAGAAAAAGGAAATACCGCCGCGTCATTCCAGCCCCAGGCTGAATATTGGGTAAATATGGAAGGCAATTTCCAAACCGAATTCAAATGGTCGGATGCAAAGATCACAAAAGGCTCCTCATACTACCGCCTGAAGATAACTGACGATCAGGGTAATGTTACCTACAGCGACGTGCTGCAATTAGATAAGAAAAAAGGCCTCTCTTTTTATACTCCTTCAACTGACACTTCAACTGAAACCGCTAAATTCTAGCTACAGGTACAAGAACCTTCTAATTGGTTCATTACGGGAGAACAGTTCGACATAAAAATTAAGGTTACGGAGATAGAAAAGAAATTACGGAAGTTCGAAAGATATTTTGGTCACCATTCGTTTATCAGTCAAACCCCGCTCACCCCGGGGTTTATTTTTTTAGTTTATCCTTAAATACTTTCCTGAACTTGTCAACCTTAGGACGTATCACTATCGTACAGTAAGGATTGCTGCCCTCATTATTTTCGAAGTATTCCTGGTGATAATTTTCGGCCGGGTAAAATATAGAAAA
>JANOCH010000463.1:0-11071 GCA_031412015.1 Chitinophagaceae bacterium | reverse complement strand
TGATAGAAAAATCAAAAAAGCAGAGTCATTGTTTATTCAGAAAAATTCAGATAGAAATTTCGTTGTATGGATGCCGAAGAAATGAAACGACGAACCAAGTTGTTTGCCATAAATATCGCCAGGCTAACCGAGAAAGTCTCAGATACGCAAGTTAACAGGGTTTATAAAGGACAGATCATAAGGTCATCCAGTTCTGTTGGAGCCAATTACAGGGCTTCAAGACGAGCTAAATCGAAACCAGATTTCATAAACAAACTTAAAATAGTCGAAGAGGAATTGGATGAAAGCCTTTTCTTCCTTGAACTTTTGCTTGAATTCAATAAGCAATTTGAAAGTGAAATAAATGATCTTTATATTGAAGGAGAAACATTATTGAAAATTATCGTATCAACTATCATTTCTTCAAGATAAAGGCTGGCGTACACCGTACATCTGATATCGTACATCATTTACTATGATTGAAGCATTACTCAAAGGAATTACATTGGGTTTCTTGCTGAGCATTTCAGTGGGGCCGGTGATTTTTTCCATTATCAAGCAAAGCCTTAATAATGGCCATAAAGGAGGAATGGCTTTTGTACTGGGCGTTTCCGCCAGCGATATCGCCCTTGTTTTGATCAGCAATGTATTTACCGAATTATTCAGCAGCATCAGTACCCATCGTACCCAGATCGGAATTTCCGGCAGTATTTTCCTGATCGTGATGGGCATTTACTTTTTGTTCTTTAAAAAAGTAAAAGTAGACGACCGTGGTCAACAGATCATGTCCCGGTTTCGCAAAAGAGATTATGCAAAACTGTTTCTTTCGGGTTTTTTTATGAATATGCTGAACCCGGCCATCTTTCTTTTTTGGATCACTACTTCCACCACATTGATCACTCATACCGTTGACGAACGGATCGTGATCTTTACCATCTGTCTTTTGTTTGTGTTGGCGGCCGATATCGCTAAAGTAATGCTGGCCGGTAAGATCCGCAACCGTCTCACGCCTCACAATATTCATAATATTAACCGCCTTAATGGTATTATTCTTATTGGCTTCGGTATTGCACTCATATGGGGCCTGCTGGTGTATGCAAAGCATACCTAGTATTTTAACAATTTAAAGCCATATCATCATTGTAAGTTTGAGCCATGAACCGGCTGCTGTTATTATTTATCTTTCTGTTCTCTTTTGTATTAGCCGAGTCACAAACCGGCTACTTGTTTGTCAAAAAAGGATTCAAGAAAAAAAGAACGTATACTGAGGGAGATGATATCTACCTGCGCCTGCATGATAACCGTGTTTATTATGGAATGATCACCCGTTTGATGAATGATACCATCTTTGTCAGTGGCCGCCCTGTTCCGCGGATGGCCGTAAAAGAAGTGATCGTCAGCACTAAAACGAAAAAATCCTTTCATGTACCGCTAAAAGATCTGTTGCTGATAACCGGAGGCGCCGCACTGGTTACCGGAGGTCTGACGTTGAGTAAACAAGCTGATTTCAAAGAAGCATTAATAGCCGCTACGGTGATGGGCTACGGTCCATTGGCGATAGGCTATTTGAAAAGTAAGATCTCTTTGAAGCGGAAGAAATTCCGTATCGGCAAAAAATTCCGCCTACAGGTAATTGATTTTTATATTCCCCGAAAACGTGGCTTTTAAACTATGACTGCAACAATATAATTTCTAATATTGCAGCTCAATATGACCACGAAAGGCCTTTTACCCAAAATAGGGCGATGGACAAAGAAGATCTTCCTTATTCTTTTCATTGCACAGTTTGTTTACATCATCTTACTGAAGTGGATCAATCCTCCTTTTACTATTACGCAATTGGTTAGCTGGGTCAGCGGTCATGGATTGAGAAGGGATTATGTCAGCAATAGCTCTATATCTTACAACGCCAAGCTGGCTGTTATTGCTTCCGAGGATCAGTTATTCACCGATCACAATGGGTTTGACTGGAAGAGTATTCAAAAAGCGATGAAGTATAATGAGAGAAAACCAGGTCGTGTCAGGGGCGCCAGTACCATCAGCCAGCAGGTAGCGAAAAATGTTTTTCTCTGGCAGGGAAGGTCATGGATACGAAAGGGCCTGGAAACCTATTTCACCTTCATGATAGAATTGATCTGGGGAAAAAAGAGAATACTTCAAATGTACCTGAACGTTAGCGAAATGGGGACCGGCATCTTTGGTATTGAAAGAGCCGCCAATATTTATTTTAATAAGCCGGCCCGTGATCTTACACGGCAGGAAGCAGCCCTGATAGCGGCTTGCCTACCCAATCCCAAACGATTCAAGGTAAAACCGGCATCCAATTATGTAGGGGCACGTTCCAGGAAGATCATGCAACAAATGAATTTTCTACAGCCGGATCCTGATCTGCAGGCAGTGATTGGTATCACGAAGGGGAAATAGCAAATAAGCGTCTAAGAAATTATTGCATTCACAGAACTGATCGCTTTTTGTAACCGCTCTTCATATCCGCCATTGATATCTACCCAGGGAACGGATTGATTGATCATGATATCCTTGTAGATATAATGAAGTCTTTGCCGGCTGTCCAGGTCCGGGTATTCACGTAATTCGTCCTTTACCCAGGGCAGATCAATGTTGCATAAGAGATAGAGATCGTATTTTCTTTCCACGATCTGGTCAAGAATAAAACGGTGACAGTTATCAAACACAAATTCACACCATACTTTCATGACGTACATGTCGGTGTCGATGAAGAGAAGACCGGAAGTTAATGAGTCCGCTAGACCGGGGGAAATGGTTTTATCGTCGGAAATTATCCTTCCGTCTTCCGGTCTCCCGGTCTTTCTGACTACTTCGGCATATTTATCTTCTAATGCCAGTTGCCCTTTAGCGATAGTTAACAGATCATCAAAACTGTAATTCATCCCATGTTTTAAAAGATATTCCCTGGCGTATTCGGGACACCACAATGTGTTATAGTGTCCCGCAAGTTGTTTGCACAAAGTGCTTTTGCCCGTGCTTTCAGGACCAAGGATGACGATCTTTTTCAGCATACAATGCAATTTACTTCGTTACGGATTCTGGTTGGATCCCGTTTGAAAACATTTTTCTCCTGCTATTGTTATTATCAGTGAAATCAATTTTTTCACACAAAAAAGGAAAAACATGCACTACAATCAGTCATGCGCCGCAAAAGGCAACCATCCCGGAAACAGGAACCGGCACCTGTTTATCCGTTCTATGCAACGAGCCGCTGTTAATGTTTATAAAACAGTCAGCAGTTTTGAAATGCTGGTATTCGCACCGGGCCGTATCAAAGAAAACTTCAGCCTCGGGGTAAAAGGAAATGAATTGACTATTTCTTACACACCTCCGGAGGGTTTTCCAAAGTTCGACTGGGTGCAGCGGGAGTACAGCCGCGGAGGTTTTGAAAGAACTTTTACGCTGGACGACACCATCGATGCGACAAAGATCAGCGCGAAGTATGAAGATGGCGTGTTGCAGGTTAGCCTGCCTGTTATCGCCGGCAAAGAAGCCAGTAGCCAGGAGATCAAAGTGAGTTAAGGAATTGCCCTCGTAAAACCAGGCGGCGACTATTTATTAGTTGCCGCTTTTTTTCTTTACTAAATAAAGCCTGATGATTAGTTTTTGCTACGCTTGTACTCGGTTGCCCTTTTTCTCCATTCAATTAAACCAAAGACGGCCATCACCAGCAATATCAAATAATAGACGCTGGTAAATACATAGTGCTTTGTAAAGTATAAAGGAATGGATGCAATATTAGTTGCCATCCACCAATACCAGCTTTCCACTTTTTTCTTAGTCATCAGCCACATGCCGGTGAAAGCTGTAGCAGAAGCAAAAGCATCACCCAAGGGAATAGCGCCGGGAGCAAAATCTCTTTTTAAATAGGTTAGTGCGATAAATATGGCAACGTAGAAAGATGCAAAGAAGGAAAGCTGGTAAATCCACCATCTTTTATCAGAATACGTAATATGCACAATGTGTTCACGCTGCTCATTCCTCCTGGCCCATAGCATCCAGCCATAAATACTCATAATGGTATAGTAGAGGTTAACACTTGCCTCGCCAAACAAACTGCCTTTCATGCTTAAATAGATATAAACAATAGTATTGATCAGACCTGTTGGATAGACAAGAATGTTTTCTTTTCTTGAAAACCAAACGCTAACAATACCGGAGATTACGGCAATATATTCCAGCCATGTCGTATGCTTCATTCCTTCGATAAACTGCTGGTAAATTTCCTGCAATGACAAAATAGTAGTTTCCTGTAAACATAACTAAAAAAGCAAACCCTATGGAGGTTTGCTTTTTTCCACAAAACGGCCCTTTATTTCAACCCAGCCATTTAAATCCCGCATAGAAGAACAGAAAGCCCTTAAGCACACACCAGCAGAGATAGATGATCAAGGCTTTTCTTCCATGTTTCCGGAAAAAAGTTATCTCCAAGAATCGTTTCATTCTTTTTTGCTTTTGCTGTTAATCTATTTGGTGGCTTTTCTTTTGGAAAAGGGGATTAACATCGGCGCCCATTTTTTATAGTTCTGGTACTTCTCCCCAAAATGAGTGATAAGATCCCTTTCTTCAAAACGGATCGCCGTTAATATATACCCAGTGGTCAGCAAGGCAAACAGTAAATGAGCAACTGTCATCACCGGTGTTGACCAAAAAGCAATAAGAAATCCTAAATACAATGGATGAAGTACCAATTGATAAAGACCCGGCAACCTAAACGGTAATTCAGTATACGGTTTTCCATTAAAGTAAAGCCATACCTGCCGCAGACCAAACAGATCAAAATGATTGATCAAAATGTGCTGATAAAGACGATACCCCAGCCGGCGAGATAGAAAATAAATAAAAGATCTTTCGCTGTCTTGCTTTCAACTGACCATACAATTCCACCCACGGGCTG
This sequence comes from Chitinophagaceae bacterium, assembly GCA_031412015.1. Taxonomy (GTDB): domain Bacteria; phylum Bacteroidota; class Bacteroidia; order Chitinophagales; family Chitinophagaceae; genus Terrimonas_B. Next base: position 6,168 of record JANOCH010000463.1, on the reverse strand, counting down.
CCATTGCCACATCAGTAACACCAGGCAAAGACTGGATAATAAAACAAAGCTGCTTCTTTCCAGTTCTTTGGATATCATGCGGGTCCACCAGCGTTTGAATGCTGCCACATCGCGTAGTGCATGAATGGGCCGACTGGTGTGATAATCCCAATGGATTGTTTGATGTATTTCCCGAGAATAATTACCGAAAACTACAAGTGCCGTTACTTGCCGTCAGCTTTTCAAATGATTGGATGACGCCGGAAAATGGGGTGAAGGGGTTGCTCAGTTATTTTTCGAGCGCCTGCATTACCTGGCACCATATTGACCCGAACGATTACGGATGGAAAATGCGAAAACAATATTGCTTTTTCTCTCTTTCGTTGAAAACCACCACCTGGGAAATATTAAATCATTAGCTGGATGAAGAGCCCTGCTGCCAACAGTCATTTACTACGAGAAAATGATTCAAAGCGCAGTGGACTTGTTACGATATTTTCGCAATGGCCTCAGGTACCTGACACCTTTGGAAGTTTGAAACCTCGTAGCTACCTGCCGCCATTGCCTCCTGTTATCGGTTGACCATACTAAAAAATGAAGATGCGGTGTAAAAGAGTAACCTGTTTTTCCGCTTAATGCGATCACTTGTCCTTTCTTTACGGTATCACCTATGTTTACCAGTACACCGTCTTTTTGTAAATGCCAGTAACCCGCTCTTGAGCTATCCGCGTGTTGTATGATCACATAATTACCATAAGGCCGGTATCTTTTTTTCAACCCTCCGCGGTCACCGTCTTCTTTTAATCTTACTACCACTCCTTCCCGTGCAGCGCAGATCTTTGTCCCTCTTTTCATTTTAAAATCAAGCGCAGCTCTTTCTCTATGCGTCAAAGAACTAAAATAGCCCTGTACCAATAAATGCGATTCTCCTTCCTCATAGGGAAGGCCGTAGATATAGCTGGTGTCATCTTTAGTTATGCCTTTTTGTAAACGCTTTACCTCTTCACGCATCGGGTTTTTGCTGACGTAGCAGCCCGATGTTAACAGGATGACTGATAAAAGAAGAATTAACCTCATTGACGGAAATCTTTATTTGTTATAACAGGACGGATAAAACACATGAATTCGTTGTATAAAAATAAAACGGTTCTGTGAAGAACCGCAATTTCAAATAGATGTTTATGAAAATATCAACTTTCACATAGTTTTTTCAAGTTAGCAAGACCTATTCCAAACTGGTGAGCCAAATTTTTATTGATCATCGGGCCCATCAGCCGGGCAATGGGCCAGGGCAATTCCCCGCTGTTTTGCCAGGTCACCTTTGTTTCAGACTCACCCAAATGTTCAAACAGCCAGTTGTCTTTGGCTTTTGATTTCCATGGTTTCAAAAACTCCAGGTCAAAATGAATATATTTCTCATCGATCTTGCTCAGCGTTAAACTACCTATGCCTGTTTTTTTACCTTCCCATGCATATTTATGACCCGGAGTATTTGGGCTCCCTGTAATTGTTTTCTTTGAGTGGGGGTCTGCTTGCTGCCATGGATTCCAGAGAGCATAATCATCCAGGTTTCCGATCCTGTTCATTACATCTTTTGCCGGCCTGGTGATCACAATGGTTTTCTCAACGCTGTAGATCTTCGGCATTGCTGCGGTTATCAAAAGCAATGCGATGATCAGGGCAACAAATATGTACACAAATAGCATGGCGATAATTTTAAAACGGTAAGTTAGTTATTAAGGAAGCGGTTGTCAAACCTCTTTCAATGGACGATCGATCAATTCGAAAGGGTCACGCAACCAGGGCGGCGAACATGGGTATTATTTTATGTATGAATTTCGGCAAATTCTGAGTGAATGCACCCCGAAACGACACCTGTTAATTGACCGTCCGGTAAAACTTACCAGGTCGAAGGTACCTGACCCCTTTGTTGGTATAGAAACGAGTAGGTAACTGTACATACTTACCGGAATGAGCATAACCCTGCACTTCAAAATGTAAATGAGGGAAGGCCGAATAGCCGGTGTTGCCGCTAAAGCCAATATGCTGCCCGGTTTTTATTGTATCACCTAAATTTATTGAAACACCCTCTTTTTGTAAATGCCAGTAATGTGCTACCGATCCATCGCTATGTGTGATGGTAATGTAGTTTCCGTCAGACAGGTTTTCTTGTTTCAATCCTCCCTTATTTGAATCTTTTCTTAAGCCAGCGACTATTCCGGCTCTTGCCGCACAGATCTTTGTTCCCTTTTTTAACTTAAAGTCAAGGGCCCTTTCCCCTTTATGACTCATTTTGCTTTCATAAGCCTGGATAAGAAAAACTTTTTTCCTGTGTTGAAATGGCAATCGATAAACATAACTGCGGTCTTCTTTGAATTTACCTGCTTTCAGATCACGTGTTGAGTATTCATCCTGTGAAAAAGAAACCACCGGGAGTAATATCAATAGTATCAGCGATCCTTTCATGTAGTGTTTTTATTTTTTACGGCAATGATAGCGGCCGCGATACTGACAGCGATCTCTTCCGGTGTCTGGCTTTTGATAAGAAGACCGACCGAGGCGTGAATGCGTTGCAACAACTCTTCTTTAATTCCCTGGTTCCTGTACGCTATCATCATTTTCTTCATCTTGGCCCGGCTGCCCAGCACACCGAAAAAGGCGAACTCATTTTCTATTAAGGCCCCGATGGCTATATCATCGGTCCGGTAACCAAAGGTCATGATCACCACATAGTCATTTGGGCCTGGGGAAACCAGCTCTTTTAATTCAGTATAATCATTCACAAAATGTTTTTCATGCGCCGCATTATTTTCCAGCATAGTTTTTAACGCTTGCCGGTCGTCATAAACGCGGATATAAAAATCCATGTTGCTCATTAATTTGGATAAAGCCAATGCGCAATGACCACCACCAACAATCGATAGCTTGTTTTTATAGCCTGTTTTTTCAACATATCTCCAATCATTATCTGATCGCATTTCAAAATGAAAGTCTTTTTCCGGAATAGCTATTGAAAAATTAATACCGCCCGGAGAAAGAGTTAGTGTACCATTTTGATGCTGCTCTAATGATTGAATAATATTTTGAATAATGGTTAACTCCGATTGTTTTATCCGGTATAAAAGAATGGTTTGTTCGCCCGAACAGATCATCCCACTTTGATTAGTCGCTGCTGATTTATCGTGGTATTGTTTCCTGATCTCTTGTTCATTTTCTTCCTGCCCCTCGAGCCTTTGCTTCGCCATTTCCACAAACTTGTGCTCCATGATGCCACCGCCAATCGAACCTTCCATTTGGGCTGTTTCATTGACGGCCATAAAAAATCCCTGCCTTCCCGGGCTACTGCCATTGCTTCCCAGCACATACAAAAGCATGACAGCAATACCTTTGTCAAGGCTACTGTCTATCAATTTCCATGTTGCTATGTTTTTCATGCGGTAAATAACAGGTATAAACTTATTCTTTATCGGTGGTTTACAAAAAAGTAAAAAGAGTTGTGGCTTGCAATTTGGTTTTGATAGTCTTAAAACACTAAGACACGAAGGCACCGGGGCACTGAGATTTTTGTAAACCTATTTCAGGACGTGACATTGGACTTACTCTGTGTCTTTGTGTCTATGTGCCTCAGTGTTTCAATCATTATTTTAACAATAAAGTGACCATAAAATATCCTAGAAAATTTGTTTGGCAAGGGACGTTGATCATTCGGGAAAATGGCGGATGCGCATCTGCTAATTTTAACCAGTAAAAAAAAGGAAAGATAGTCGTAACAATCGCATGGATTCTCTTTAAGGTAAATTAGGACGCACAAAAAATCGTCTCCTTACCATATACATAATGGCCAACAACATTCCGGCAATGCCACCCAGGTAGCTAAAGTTGTGAATGGAACCCACCACAATAAAATGGTTCTTATCAACCAATCCATCGGGCAATGTCCAGTCGACGCCATTTTTCACTAAATAGTAGTTGCCCCATAAAAAACCAATAACGGCGAAGAGGATAGTAGTAACAAGAGTGACCTTAATGCCATTCATGATAGCCCGCCGCATGATCTTATGATGATGAAAGATCAACCCGGTTAATCCTAGCAAAATCCCAATGAAGATACCCATCCACCAGCTTGCCATGAAACCGATTAGGCCAACCGTGATCCGGTGACCTCCAAACCTGGCGGGATCAATACCAAATTGCTGATACTTGAATCTGGTAAAATATTCCGGTGAAATAGAATAGGTAACCTGGTCGTGTATGATCCCATACAGACCCGATAACAGAATGGCGATAAAAGTAGTTGCTGCAAAAACCCCGAACTTTCTCATTCATGTTGTATTAAGTGAGAACGGTCTTTTCTATTTTTTGGTACAATCCCATCAACACTTTTTCAGGGGTCATTGGCGCATCATATTGAATATTGGCAGAAGGATTAAAAGCCTTCATCGCATTACGCAATGCGAAATATGCAGCAATTCCATACATCAAGGGCGGTTCGCCTACGGCTTTGGACCCAAGTATGGCAAGATTGTCTTTCTTAGTTTCTAAAAAATGAATATCCATTTCTTTCGGAACAGAATAGATATCCGGCACTTTATAGGTTGATAAAGCATTCGACCGTAGTTTCCCTTTTTTGTCATATACGATCTCTTCCATCGTCATCCATCCAATTCCCTGTACTATTCCTCCTTCACATTGGCCCATGTCCACTAATTTGTTCATACTGTTGCCGGCATCGTGTACTACTTTAACAGCATCCACTTCATAGATGCCACGCAGGCAATCTATCGTAACGGTAATAATAGCGGTGCCAAATACATGATAGGCAAAAGGATGGCCTTTTTCTGTGGAAGGATCAAAATGAATATTGGGGGGTGTATAGTGTGCATGTTCCGACAAACTGATGCGTTTGATAAAAGTAGCCATCACCAGTTTTTTCCAATCCCATTCTGTTTTTTGACCATCAACATATATCCATTCATCTTTTATTTCAACCGAACGGAGTTCGGTTTTCCATTCGTCGGCCGCGACTTGTTTTAATCTTTTGAGTATTTCATTACAGGCCATCTCCGTGGCTTTTCCATTCAGGTCGGCGGTAGCACTGGCAGCTGAGGGAGAGGTATTGGCAATACGGTAAGTATTAGTGCTGTTTATTTTTACTCTCGCCGGATCCACCGAAAAAACGTTGGCGACAACTTGTAAAATTTTTGTATTGACCCCTTGCCCCATTTCTACAGCGCCGGTACTGACGCCGATGCTTCCATCTGTATAAACATGTACTAATGCTCTTGCCTGGTTCATCAATGTTTTGGTAAACGAAATACCAAAACAGATCGGCATCAGGGCCATTCCTTTTTTATTTAATTCATTCGAGGCATTGAAATCATCTATCTCCCGCTGCGTTTTTTTTATGTTGAACAACTCATTCACCTTATTCCAGCATTCATTGGCTTCACTGACCGCTTTTTGTCCATATGGAAATTCATCACCCGTTTGCAATAAATTTTTTTGTTGTATTTCGGATGCAGGAATGCCTAATGTATCGGCTGCCTTTGCTATGGCGGCTTCTATGACGAACATACCCTGAGGGCCTCCGAAACCCCGGAACGCTGTATTGGGTGGCAGATTAGTTCTGCAGCTATAGGCCGTCGCTGTTACATTCGGAACAAAATAGGAATTGGTGCAATGAAACAAAGTTCTTTCCATCACGGCTGGTGAAAGATCCGCGGCGGCACCGGCGTTCTGGTAAAAAGTTGCTTCATACGCAACAATCTTCATTTCTTTATTCAACCCGATCTTAAAATCAGCGGAGTAAGGATGACGCTTACCGGTCATGCGCATATCTTCCATCCGGTGCAATGAATACTTGACCGGCTTTTTCAAATGGTCGGTTGCCAATGCACAAAGAACACCCCAGGTAGTAGCCTGGTCCTCCTTGCCGCCAAATCCGCCGCCAAGCCTTGTTGTGTCCACCTCAACCTGGTGCATCGGTATATTCAATACTCTTGCAACGGTTCTTTGCACTGCGGTGGGCCCCTGCGTGGAGGAATACAGTTTTATCGTTCCCTTTTCTTCCGGTATAGCATAAGCTCCCTGGGTTTCTATGTATAAATGCTCTTGCCCGTTCGTTTCGGTGTGTCCTTCAAAAATATGATCGCAATGATCCCAGGCGGTATTGATGTCTCCGATCTTAAA
>JANOCH010000462.1:0-3114 GCA_031412015.1 Chitinophagaceae bacterium | reverse complement strand
TTTAAGATCTTGCTTACGCCTAATTTGAACGACCTGTTTTACTGGCATTTTCATCCTGAATACGAAATCGTATATGCGGAAGCTGAAAGCGGTATCCGTCATATTGGCGAGCATATTTCAAAATACGAGGGCAGCGACCTGGCATTGATCGGTCCCAATATTCCTCACCTCAATTTTGATTATGGGGTAAAAGCAACCGTGGAAACCGTGGTGGTGCAAATGAAAGAACATTTCCTGGGAGCTTCTTTTTTCGCATTGCCGGAGATAGCTGCCATCAATGATTTGTTTGAGCGGGCAAAAAGCGGTCTCGCCTTTTATGGTGAAACGAAAAAAATAGCCGGAGAAAAATTAAAGCAGCTTAGTTCCTTGTCTCATTTTGATCAGTTGATCAGCCTGCTGCAGATATTTCAATTGCTGGCAGGCAGTAAAGAAACGATCGCTTTAAAAACAAGACCGATTGTCAATGCTTCCGTATTGAAAGAACAGCAGCGACTGCATAAGATCTACCATTTTATTGAAACAAATTATCATGAAAATGTTGATGTAAATGAAGTCGCCAAACTTTCCCATTTGACCACGGCGGCCTTTTGCAGGTATTTTAAAAAAACAACGCGGCTTACATTTACCGATTTTGTGAACCAGTACCGGATCAACCAGGCAAAGAAAGTATTACTGCAAAACAAGACAGTGACAGAAGCTTGTTATGACAGCGGATTTGAAAATTTGTCCCATTTCAACAAAACGTTTAAAAAGATCACCGGTGAAAATCCAACAGCATTTAAGAAAAAACAGGTAATTCATTAATCATTTTTATGAATATAAACCGTAGAAGATTCATCCGGCAATCGGCGAGTATGATCGCCGGATATTCCTTATTGACAAAGTCGCTATTGCCAGCCAATAAAGATATCATGACGGTAAACGGATGGATGGCTGCTGATAAGATGGGTTTTGCGTTGACACACGAGCATATACTGGTGGATTTTATCGGGGCTGATAAAGTAGATCCTTCAAGATATAGTGCCAATGAAGTATTTAATATTGCGTTGCCGAAATTATTGACAGCAAAAGAAAGAGGTTGTCAAACACTAATGGAATGCACACCGGCCTGGTTGGGTCGTGATGTGAAATTGCTGAAACGATTATGCAAAGCAAGTGGATTGAATATTCTGACCAACACTGGTTATTATGGCGCTGCCGGTGAAAAATATTTACCGGCCCATGCCTATACAGAAACGGCGGATCAGATCGCATCAAGATGGATTTCTGAATGGGAGAATGGCATTGATGGTTCCGGGATCAAACCCGGGTTTATCAAATCGGGCGTAGATAAATTTCCCTTATCTGCCGTGCAGGCGAAAATGGTTGAAGCAGCGGCACTCACTCATTTAGCCACAGGTCTTACCATAGGTATTCACACCGGCGACGGACAAGCGGCGATGGAAGAATTGCGTATCATACAATCAAAAGGTATTAGTGCTGAAGCATGGATATGGATACATGCGCAGAATGAACAAAACAGGGAATTGCATATCCGTGCGGCCAGGGCAGGCGGATGGGTTTCCTTTGACGGCGTTCATGCGGACTCCATTTCAACCTGTCTTGATTTTTTGAAAGACATGAAAAAGGAAAACCTGCTGGATCGTGTATTACTGTCGCATGATGCCGGCTGGTATCATGTTGGTGAAGCCAATGGCGGAAATTACAATAACTATAATACAATCGCTGATAAGCTGATTCCGTTGATGAAAGAAAATGGTTTTACAGAAAAGGATATCCGTCTTTTATTTTTTACCAATCCTTCAAAAGCATTCTCTATCAATGTCAGGAGGAAGTAGAACAAAAAAATTTTCCGTATTGGTCTTGCAACTTCATTTCATTGACACAAAATTTCCATGAATAAATTTAATGTTCTGTTGATCATTAGCTAACTTATCTCCCAAAAAGTAACATGGGCCACGGAGCATTTTTCTTTGTGTTTTTAGTGGCTTTGTCCAAAGGACTCCTTTCGGAGTGGGAAAGTCTGCATCGACATTAGAAGCTTAAGTAAACATTAGTTGCTATCTTCAAATCTACTTTACATGGAACTTACCGTTGCTGCATACCAAATTTCCCCTTTGGGCGATTCCGCTCTGTTGATCGATTTCGGAAATAAGATCGATGAGGATATCAACAAGCAAGTAATTGGAAGAGCAAGGCAATTAAAAGACAACCTGGCGCCTGTTATAGAAGTAGTACCTGCGTATAGTTCAGTTACCGTTTATTTTGATGTAGTGAAATTGAAGAAACAAACGCCTAAAGGCAAATTGGTTTACGATCATTTAAAAGAAGCAGTAGAACAGGTGCTGTTGCAACCATTGTCGCTGGAGGAAAAGCAGGAAAGATTAATAAAGATCCCGGTTTGCTATGAACAGGAATTTGCCCCCGATATCCATTCCGTGGGTTCAGGAAATAATGTAAGTGTTGAAGACGTTATTGCGCTTCATGTGTCAAAAATCTACCGGGTGTACATGCTTGGTTTTTTACCCGGCTTCTCTTACCTGGGTGAAGTGGATGATATAATTGCAACGCCACGCAAACCAGCGCCACAGCCCGTCGCGGCCGGAAGTGTAGGGATAGCCGGAAAGCAAACAGGTATCTATCCGTATGCTTCGCCCGGGGGCTGGCAGATAATAGGACGAACGCCATTAACCATTTTTGATCCTCATGGCGGTGAACCCGCATTATTAAGAGCCGGAGATCGGGTTCAGTTTTTTTCAATCACAGCCAATGAATTTACGGATTATTAAAGCCGGTGTACTCGACACCGTGCAGGATATGGGCCGTTATGGCTGGCAACACTTGGGTGTCAATCCCGGTGGTGTAATGGATAGGTTATCGGCACAGGTGGCTAATATTTTGGTAGGAAATGAGATGAAGGAAGCTGTTATAGAACTGCATTTCCCGGCCTCATCTTTTTTCTTTGAACAACCAGCTCTTATTGCCTTAAGTGGCGCCAATTTTTCGGCTACCGTCAACGGCGATGAAATACCAGCCTTGCACCCGGTGCTGGTGAGCAAGTACAGCATCTTGCAGTTTCACAATATCATAAAGGGAGCGAGAGCATATTTGGCG
>JANOCH010000461.1:0-4792 GCA_031412015.1 Chitinophagaceae bacterium | reverse complement strand
TTTAGTCCGTTATTAAGCATTTCCAGATCGATTGATTCATCAGCATACCCATCTTCCAGTTTCCTGATCCTGGCTTCGCACTGGGCAATATCTGCTTGAACCCTGTCAACTGGTCGTTGCTGTATCTTATTATCCTGCATTAAGATTTTTCTGATCATAAGGTCGTAAACCTTTTTTGCCGCAGTGTCGATTTTTATTTCATCCAGTATTGAGTCTATTCTTTCATTTATTTCATTCACTCTCATCCTTACTTCATGGCAATGATTACAATGGTAATAATGATGACGGGCTCAAAACAACTGGACTTGCAGCCGTTGTATTACCCGATAATGTATTGTTTGAGGGAGGGGCAGGTGAGACAGTCAGAAAGAAATTGTTGTAGACTGTCGACCTGCATACCATTCTTCGTTTACCAACCGGTATCTTTTATGATAATGGAGTAAAGGCAAACGTATTATTTTTTGACGGCAAGCCCAGCAACAAAGACCCATGGAAAAAGGAAGTATGGGTATATGATTAAAGAACTAATATCCATCCTACCTTAAAAAAGAATCCGCTAAAGCTGGAAGATCTGAAAGATTTCATTACCTGCTACGATCCTAAGAACCGGCATAAAAGAAAGGAAGCATTCAGCGAAACCAATTCCGAAGGCCGCTGGAGAAAGTTTAAGTATGAAGAAATTATTGCCAGAGATAAAACCAGTTTGGATATTACCTGGTTAAAAGCCAAATCACTGGCAGATTTGGATAACCTTCCAGATCCGGATGAATTGGCTTTGGATATAGTTGAGAACCTGGAAACAGGGTTAGAGAGCTTTAAAGCTATTATTGCTTCATTGAATAAATGATAAGGTAATAATACAGTCTATTCTATATATCCAATAGCGTATCAGATTTTGTATCCAAATCAATGCATATCAATACGTATCAACAGTGATAAATGGTTATTAATATGCTATGAAATGAAGCACTCATCGTCAGCACCATCTGTCCTGGTTTTCTCAATTATAACTGCGGCTACCTTTGGAAGTTCGGTCACCTATTCGGAACTGTTCAAGATCAACGATAGCTGCTTTACCGATAGAGCTTACAAAGGAATGATATCTTTTCAATTGTTTAGATAGTAGTATTTTGTAGTACAGGACAGTACAGGACAACAAAATAAATTTTTGAACTTAGTTTTAAGTAATAACTTAGTAAGGTTTATCAACCAGATTGCTTGGATTGGGACTTAAAGTTTTTATAAAACTGCCATGTTAATTGCTGCCAATTATGAGGAAAAAGTTCTGCTTGCTTTAGTAGCAAATGGCGATAGAAAAGCCTTTGCTCAAATTTATACGGGATCCCTCAATAATTTACACCGTTACATTTTCCTTTTTACAAAATCCAAAGAAGAAACAGAAGAAATACTCCAGGAGATATTTATCAAAATTTGGGAGAACCGGGAAAGATTATCAGAAATTGACTCGTTTAAAAATTATTTATTCCGGGTTGCAAAAAATAAATTGCTGGATAAAGTACGTCAAATGCAAATCAGACAACGTGTACTTGCTGAAATTAAGAGATCGAGAGTTATTGCTGAAAGTACAACCAGCGATCAGTGCGCCTACCGGGAATATTACAAGGTCGTTCAACAAGCTATTGAAAAATTACCACCAAAGCGAAAACTTATTTTCCGTCTTAATATCGAGAATGGACTCTCCCAGGATGAAATTGCAGAACAATTAAATATCTCCAAATCTGTAGTGCAGAAACAGATTTACAGCGCCTCGCATTTTGTGAAAAAGTACCTCCTGGAACATGGTGAAATTGCGTTTTCGGTTCTTGTAGCCTTTTTCTCTCTTCTTTTTAGCCGGTAATAATTCTTTTAAAAATAATGGCTGAATGAGGGGTGTTTTTCTTGAAGTCAAACGTCTTACTCATAGGACACTACAATGAGACCAATAGAATTTAAGTCATTTTTTGAGAAATTTGCCGTGGGTGACCATTCTGAAGCGGAGCACCAAAAATTTATTGATTGGTTGAAAACTGCGTCGTTGACGGAGGCTGAAGCCGCCCTGGAAGAATACAAAATGCTTATAGAGGACAGCACTATTCCCATGAAGGAAGTGGATATGAATCTTGTAACTGGTATTGAAGAGACTTTAGATCAGTATCAATTAGGTCAGGGAAAAAAAAATAAACCTGCTAAAATAATTCGCTGGAAAATAGTATTACGGATTGCAGCTTCTCTTATCCTTTTTATAGTGGGGGTCGCTATTTATTTTTCGTGGAGAAGTACTGAACAGAATGGCTTAGCTGTGGTGCCGGAGCAGAAAGTAGAAAGAGATGTGTTGCCGGGTGGTAATAAAGCTATTCTTACTTTGTCTGATGGGTATGCTATCTCCTTAGATGATGCAAAAAACGGCCAGGTAGCTCAGCAGGGTAATGCGCAGATAGCCAAATTAGGAAATGGACAGATAGCTTATAGCGAAATAAAAGGTAAACAGGCTGAAGTTTTTTTTAATACGTTGACCACACCGCGGGGTGGACAATTCAGGCTTACTTTACCTGACGGCAGCCAGGTCTGGCTAAACTCTGCTTCCTCTGTTAAATATCCCACGGCTTTTAATGGTATGCAGAGAAAAATTGAAATAACAGGTGAAGCTTATTTGGAAATAGCCCATAACCCGGTAAAGCCATTTATTGTTAGTGTAAATGGGATGAATGTAAAAGTATTGGGAACGCATTTTAACATCAATGCCTACGATGACGAAGCTTCTGTTAAAACTACTCTACTCGAAGGAAGTATAAGTCTGGAAAAATCGGATGCTGTTGCTACGCTAAAACCCGGCCAGCAGGCTCAGCTTGGAAATTCGGGTAAAATCAAAGTGATCGACAATGTAGATATTGACCAGGTAATAGCATGGAAGAATGGATATTTTTCTTTTAACAGGGCGGATTTGCAAACGGTAATGCGGCAGATAGCCAGGTGGTATGATGTGGACATAAGTTATGAAGGAAAAATACCTGAAAGGCAATTCGGCGGTAAAATTGATCGCAATAGCAATGCGACAGAAGTATTAAAAGTTTTGCAGGAAACCAAAGTGCATTTTAGAATCGAGGGAAGGAAAATAATTGTGACACCTTAGATAACGTTCAATATAGTTGACTTAATAAAAACCAGAAGTGGTGGAACACTTCTGGCTGTAAGTTTAAGTTAGCTTTTAAATAAAACCTGGAGGGTTTCTTTATTCATTAACCTAAACGAACAAAGCTATGCATTTTAAAGCACTTTGTATTAGTTCTTCTTTTAAAGAACTAACTGCTAAAACTGACCCTGTTATTTCCAATAATTTCGGGATTAGCAGGCAAATTCTGAGAGCCATGAAACTATCTGCACTGTTAATATTAATTGCCTGCCTGCAGGTAAGTGCTAAAGGGTATTCTCAGATAACCCTTTCTGAAAAAAATGCCCCTTTAGAAAAGATTTTTAAAGCCATAGAAAGTCAATCGGGCTACGTTTTCTTTTATGACTATGCCTGGCTAAAAGAAGCAAAAACGGTGAACCTGAAAGTAAAGAAGGCGACGCTTACAGAAGTTTTAGAAGCCTGCTTTAAAGACCAGCCCTTGACCTATGTAATAGTAAACAAAACGATTGTCGTAAAACAAAAGGAAGAAATAAAAAATGAAAAACCGGTAAACAAGGAACAGGTTATACCATTGTTATTAAATGTGTCCGGTACTGTTACTGAAGCTGTCCTTGGTAAGCCGCTTTCTGGTGCTTCAATAAAGCTTAAGGGTACGGGTATAGGCACAAGCACCGATGCCAACGGCAACTTTACATTACAGATTCCAGATGCCGGTGGTGTATTGCTGATCTCCTATGTTGGCTATGAGAGCCAGGAAATTGCAGTTTCAACAGCCGGTTCCTTTAATGTTAGTTTAAAGCTAAAAGATTCCCAGGTAGAAGAAGTAGTTGTTATCGGCTTTGGCGAACGTAAGAAAAAAGATGTAACAGGTGCCATTTCAAGTATTACTTCAAAAGATATTGAAAAGATCACTGCACTTTCACCTGAGCTTGCTTTACAAGGCAAGGCGGCAGGTGTTTTTGTTAGTTCAGGTGGTGGAGATCCGCAAGCAAGGGCCACTGTACGGATCAGGGGGGTAAATACTTTTGGAAATGCGGAGCCATTGTATGTGATAGATGGGGTGCCGCTGTATGAGGGTGGGTCCGCAGTAGAAGATGGGGCCATAGGGGATATTCGTTCTCCTATCAATATTTTTTCCATGATTAATGCCCAGGATATAGAATCAATTTCTGTTTTAAAGGATGCATCATCAGCTGCGATATATGGTGTGCGGGCTTCCAACGGAGTAATTTTAATTACGACCAAAAAAGGAAAAACCGGTCGTCCGAAAGTGGAGGTCGCATCGTCTTTTTGCGTGCAAAATATCAATAAAACATATTCTTTTTTAAATACACAGCAGTATTATGCCCTGGTTAAAGAAGCATATAATGCAAACCCTGATGCAAATACAAGTTTTGAACAAAAATTTGGTCCCCGTTATGATGCATCAAGCTCACTTTATGGTGGTAACAACCCCACTTCCGACTGGCAAAACGAATTATTAAATAAAAACGCAGCGCTGCAGGATGTCAGTGTCAGGGTCAGTGGTGGAAATGATGCTACTACCTATTATTTGGGTGCTGGCTATGCAAAACAGGAAAGCCCGTTGAAGGCAAATGATTTAAAACGCTATTCAGTTGTCGCCAATTTTGAATCCCGAATAGCCAAAATTATTACAACCGG
>JANOCH010000460.1:0-2705 GCA_031412015.1 Chitinophagaceae bacterium | reverse complement strand
CAGGGATTCACTGCTGACACTCGCAAAGGATCTGGGATATAAAACCGAACAACGACACGTTGAAGTAGCAGAACTGGAGAAAGCGTTTCTTAATAACACTATTACGGAAGCTTTTGGCGCGGGAACTGCCGCGGTAGTAGCGCCGATACAAACTATTCATATCAATGGCACCGATCATCAATTGCCGGAATATAACAAAGTAAGTAAGTTACAGAAACTGAAGCAAAAACTGGAGCGTATAAGGACCGGTGCTGAAGCGGATATACATGAATGGAATTTTATAATATGATGTTTATACATGGTTGGTTTAGTACGGGACTGGTTCGAATACCGGTCCTTTTTTTTATGCGCTCAAAATTATCCGGGGATGGTACCACGCATATATGAACATTTCGTCATAGGTAGATTTACCAGGGGAATTTTTGTGGATTTATCGCCACATACCAGATCAAACCATCTTTTATTTTATAGAGTGTTTAAACGATTTCTTTGGATGCCGGTCTTTAATGCCGTTGAGACATCACCGTATTTCATTTTTTTGAAAGGTGGGGCCATGATGGCCGAATCTTTGTCAATAATTATATTATTAAAAAACTGTACAATTATGAAACTCAAACAAACGATCCTCTGTTCTGCATTTTTTTCTTTATTTATCGTCGGTGCAAATGGGCAGAAATCTTCTGCAATTCTGAAAGCAGGTGTTAACCTTGCAAATGTGTCCGTAAATGACAAAGGCGGCATTGATGATGCCAAAACGCTTACCAGTTTCCAGGTAGGAATTATCGGTGACCTGAATTTAACCTCATTCCTTGCCATACAACCCGGGCTTATTTTTACTGGTAAGGGAACGAAAGCGCAATCGGGCAACCAGGGTGATGCAAATTTTTACCGGGCTACTTCGAATCCTTACTATCTTGAAATACCGGTAAACCTTGTTTTTAAAACTCCGACAGGTCCAACAAAATTTTTTGCCGGTGCGGGTCCTTACCTTGGTATAGGTATCGCCGGAAAGAATAAGGTGAACGGTTCTGTTTTGGGAGCAAGTTTTAGTTCCGAAGAAAAGATTGAATGGTCGAATGATGATCCAGCGACAACAGACTATGAAGAAGGTGCTGGTTTGGGTATCATGAAAAGATTTGACTATGGTTTAAATGGCCTGGTGGGTATTGAAACATCCAAACTGGTTTTATCTGCTAACTATGGCTTAGGTCTTGCTAAACTTCAGTCAGGCGGCGGCTCGGGCGATGACAATAATAACAAGCACAGGGTGCTGAGTTTTACCCTTGGATTTAAATTATAGCGATAACCATGAAAATTTCCGAAGCAGTGTTCCGTGAAAGGGGCGCTGCTTTTTTGTTGCCTGATTTATCGCTGCTTACACTGATTTAAGCTGTTACCTGCTATCAAACTGTTATCTTGCGTCTTCAAATTGATTCAGGTAAAAAAGTAAATTGACAAGGTCTATGCGTTGGATGAAATGGGCTGGGTTAGCAGCAGCCATCTTACTGATCGTTTCTTGTTTTTCAACATGGGTAACAATAGCTTCCAAAAATATTGTGGTCAGCGGTGTTGATGCTATGGGTACCAGTTTTGGCAAGCCGGGTTATTTTAATTTATTGATGACTTTCTTTTTTGTAGTATGTACGTTGATTCCCAGAGTATGGGCGAAGAGGGTTAATTTATTATTTACCGGTATGAACTTTGCCTGGGCTATCCGTAATTATTTTGTCATATCGGCCTGCCAGGGAGGGGAGTGCCCGGAGAAACATACCGGTCTTTATTTGATGCTGGCCGCCTCCCTGCTGATGCTGGTCTCTTCTTTATTTCCTGATATTGAATTGCCTGAAAAGAAAGAATAGACATCGTAAGTTTACTTTTTAAAAAAATTATAAACAACTGATTGCCGGATAGGGATTTATTTTTATATTCGTTTCATATACCTACCTAAGCAGATTCTCAATTTACTATCTACCCCTTTGTAACCTCCCGGTTTTACTGACCCCTATCCTTGCTGTTACCACCTTTTGAAAAAAATTTGGGTTTATCTATTCTTTGCTGAAAAGTCGGCTGTTCACCTATGGCTAATGTTTCTGTATGAAATATATATCGACCTGTTCAAACTTTGAGCAATGGGTCGATTGAAAATACGTTCTTAGGAAAACCATTCAATATCTATCCGTCCCGCCCCGGCGGGACGGAATTTTTTTTATAAATAGCAGGAGAAGAAAAGGCTGATCCAAAAAAAGGAAGTAATACGGGTTATGCTGCAAATAATTTTGCTACTCCAAATGCTGCGCTGGCTGCAAGTGCTCCAATCAACGTGACACGAATGGCGCCCCACCAGGGATTGACACCCGTGATCCTGCTTTTAAAAAAGCCGAATACAAACAAGCAAAGCAAGGTTAATACCGCGGATATTTTTAAGGCTTCGTGCGGCGTGTCCGTAATAAAATAGGGACTGAGTGGAACAAGACCACCGACGGCATAAGAAAGCCCGATATTTACGGCTGACTTAGAGGCTCTTTTTGGATCGGGTTTATCAAGCCCCAGTTCATGCTTCAACATAAAATCGACCCACTGCTTTTTATCTTTTGAAATTTCTTCCGTGGCTTTGTCCTGCATCTCTTTGCTAAGGCCGATATTGGCGAAAAAAGTCTTCACTTCTTCTTTTTCCTTCCCAGGATTTTTTTCTACTTCATCATATT
>JANOCH010000459.1:0-10846 GCA_031412015.1 Chitinophagaceae bacterium | reverse complement strand
ACTGGCAGCCGCTGCTCGCCCTTTCCGGGTACTCTGACCTGGCAGCACACAAGGGTCTAATGGTTTTTAACTCGGCAGGAAATTCCGGTACGGACTACTGGCATATGATCACAACACCTGCGGACGGCGATAGTATAGTTGCTGTTGGTTCCGTTAATACGTCTGGAGTTGTAGCCAGTAATTCAAGCTATGGCCCTTCTGCTGACGGAAGAATTAAACCGGATGTGGCATCGGTAGGAGTAAATGCAATGGTTCAGCTTCCCAATAATGCGATTGGCACCGGTAGCGGTACTTCTTTTGCCTGTCCCAATATTGCCGGCCTGAGTACTTGCTTATGGCAAGGCTTTCCGGAATTTAATAACATGCGTATCATTCGTGCACTGAAAGAAGCGGGCAGTATATATGCTACTCCCAATGACAGGATAGGCTATGGTATTCCCGACATGAAAAAAGCATTTGGCGCGTTGCTTACGGAATTCGCTACCTCATCAGCTACGGTAAATAATTGTACAGTTACATTGAACTGGACCAGTAAGGATGTAGCTGCGATGAAATACGAAATAGAAAGAAAAGCACCGGGTGACGCCGCCTATATGAAAGTCAGCGAAACAAATCCGCAGACCGGCGACCTGTTATCCAACCGTACTTATCAATCGACCAATATTTTAAGCAATGTAGGTACGGGAACAGTTTCTTATCGTATACGCCAGGTATTGGATACAGCAGCAGTGACATTTTACGCAGTATATATCGATACAGCTAATGTAACAATCGCAACTGCCTGCACAACTACAGCAACTACTGATCCTGATATCACAGGCACTAAATTAACAGTAGCACCGAATCCTGCGAGTGGTTCAACCACGTTGATCGTTGAAACAAACTTTGCCATAGCAAATATGCCAGTAGCCGTTTATGATATGGAGGGAAGGCTAATGCTGCAACTTCAACGGTCAAAAGCCGCCGGAAAATTATCCATTGATCTGCCGGTAAATAAATTAGCGAAAGGAAAATACATCATCAAAGTAAACAAAGGGACCAAGACCATTGGAAAAACCGAGCTATTGAAATTATAATGGCTTTCTCAGTAAGGCGGCAAACATGGTATCGGCTTTTTTATCGTATCCTTTTAAAACTTTCATTTTGAAAATTTCAAGGTGAAATTCCATCTTTATTAGTTCCACTACTTCTTCATTTTCTTCTTTAAAGACAGAGCAGGTAATATAAAGAAAATACCCTCCTGGCTTTAAGTGCGGAATTGTATTTGAAACAATTTTCTTTTGCAGGGAAACATAATGATCGATTCTGCCTTCTTCGAAACAATTCAACTGCTCCGGCGTACGTCCCCAGGTTCCACTTCCACTACACGGAGCATCACAGATAATTAGATCAAAAGGCTTCATCCTTAAATTTAATACCGGCTTTGTAAGATCAATAACTAAGCTCCTGTAATTCTTTATTCCCGCTTCATCAAACCGTTTTCGAAGGTTCATTAAAATAGATTCCCTCACATCCGAAACTGTCAGGTCAATTACTCGATTCATGTCATAAAGCATAATTGATTTACCTCCACTGGCTGCGCAACAATCCCATACCGACAATGGGCAATCAGTAACAGCCAATAAAAGAAACTCTCCAACTTGTTGTGAGCTATAATCCTGGACGATGGCCTCTTTATTCAGTTCGATTATATCCTCAACTTTTGACGAATTGGGTAAAGCAATACAGGTATCTTTAATTTCAACAAACGGGATACCCGCTTTTTGTAATTTCTGCTTAACGCCTATTTCTTTCCCGGGGCGAAGCCGTAGAAAAAGATCAGGTTGCTGTAAATGAGAAAGTATGAATTGTTCAGATTCTATCCCTTCGCTTAACTGATCTGTAAATGGGAATAAGTTGAGTGCTGAGCATTGAATATTGACTACTGAACATTTATCTCCGATCGGCAAATGGACCTTCTCATTCCAAGTTGGTCTCAACGCCTCCAATACTTCATTACTTTGCGAGGAACACAGGAATAAACCGGTAAGAATTCTTTCGCCTGCCGGTAAATCACTCAATGCTTTCCCCAAACGGAAATAGCAATAACACAAGTGACTGATGTGCTTCCTGTCCCTGGATCCATACTTTTTATACTTCGCAAAATATTTCTTTAGGAAAGAAGCAAAAGGTTCTTCTCCATTATAAACAGATAAAATTTCTTTCGCTGAATTGAGATATGAAATATAGCGGCTCATGAGAAAATAAAAAGCGATCCGCCTCCGGCGGATCGCTGACATTACTTACAAGTTAATATTAAACTCCTAATAGCGTTTTTACCGGATCTTTTCCAATCAACAATTGCCCGGGATTTTCCAGCAATTCCTTTACCCTTACCAAAAAGCTTACGGACTCACGACCGTCAACAATGCGGTGATCATAGCTTAATGCCAGGTACATCATTGGCTTGATAACTACCTGTCCATTTATTGCCATCGGTCTGTCCTGGATCTTATGCATACCCAGTATAGCACTTTGTGGGATGTTGATGATGGGCGTACTCATAAGTGAACCAAATACACCTCCATTGGTAATGGTGAAAGTACCGCCAGTTAATTCATCGGCTGTCAACTTACTGTCTCTTGCTTTACCTGCCAGTTCAACTACTTTCTTTTCTACATCTGCCATGTTCATGCTTTCAACATTGCGCATTACCGGTACGGTAAGACCTCTTGGGGTACTTACGGCAATACTGATGTCTGCATAATCGTGATAGAGTAACTGGTCGCCATCTATATAAGCATTTACAGAAGGCCATTCCGCCAATGCCACAGCACAGGCTTTGGCGAAAAAGCTCATAAAGCCCAATCCTACTCCATGCGCCTCTTTGAATTTGTCTTTATACTTGCTGCGTATTTCCATGATGCTGCTCATATCCACTTCATTGAAGGTGGTGAGCATCGCTGTAGTATTCTTGGCTTCCACTAACCTGCGGCTGATCGTTTTGCGGAGGTTACTCATCTTTTCCGTACGAACATTGCGACTATTGAGTTCCGCCCCGTCAAATGCTTTCTTTCCGGGATTAGATAAGGCCGCCAGTACATCATCTTTCAGTATCTTTCCCTGGAAACCTGAAGGCGTCACCGATTTAGGATCTACTTTTTTATCAGCGATAATAGCTGAAGCAACCGGAGTCGCTTTTATATCATTTGCAACAGATGTTACGGGAGCTGTTGATTTAATTTCTTCTTTAACCTCTGCCTTTACTTCCTTCTTTTCGGTTGCAGGTGCTGCAACAGGTGTACCATTTGACGCGGGTTTTGCCGCAGTTTCATCAATGCTGGCCAACAGGTCACCGATCTTTAGTGTATCTCCTTCCTGTGCTGATGTCTTTAACACACCAGCCTTTTCCGCATTCACTTCAAAGGTCGCTTTCTCGCTTTCGAGTTCAGCGATTACTTCATCCCTGTCAACATAGTCGCCGTTCTTCTTGGTCCATTTTAATAATGTTACTTCACTGATGGACTCTCCTACTGTTGGTACTTTTATATCAATCATAAAATCTTTAATTATCGCTACTTAAAACTAATTATATAAATACTAAAAATTCATTCATTTGTTGATGCGGCACTGATCGTTAAATTTGACATTAAATACTAAAAGCCGTTTCAATAATTTCTTCCTGTTCCTGCTTATGCACTTTAGCAAACCCGGTAGCAGGTGAAGCACTAGGCTGCCTGCTTATAACACCATAGTTAATGCTCTTCAAATTCATTTGTAAGAAAGAAGCAGCTCCCATATTCAGAGGTTCTTCCTGCACCCAGAACCAGGTAGCACGACTATACTTCCTGTATAATTCATCCAACTGTTTTGCGGGAAGCGGGTACAATTGCTCGACACGGATGATCGCAATATCTTTCCGGTTGTCTTTCTGTTGTCTCTCCGCCATGTCAAAATATATTTTACCGCTGCAGAATAAAACTTTCTTGACAGCATTTGTCTCGGCGAATGTATCATCAATTACTTCCCTGAATCCCCCTTGCAAAAATTCTTGTTTAGGAGAATAACTTCCGGGATGGCGCAAATTAGCTTTGGGTGAAAAAACGATCAATGGCTTTCTGAATGGCCATGCCAATTGTCTTCTGAATGCATGAAAGAGATTGGCCGATGTTGTAATATTAGCTATTACCATATTCAATTCCGCACACATCTGCAGAAAACGTTCCAGCCTGGCACTGCTATGCTCAGGTCCCTGGCCTTCATAACCATGCGGTAATAGCATCACCAACCCATTCATACGATTCCATTTCTGCTCGCCGGCTGCTATGAACTGATCGATCATCGATTGTGCAACATTACAGAAATCACCAAACTGAGCTTCCCATAGCACTAAAGCATTGGGATTGGCCAATCCATAACCATATTCAAATCCTAATACTCCATACTCGCTCAGGAATGAATTGAATATTCTGAATTTACCTTTCGCATCGGGTATCCGGCTGATTCGATTGTAATCGACATCAGTATTTTCATCACGTAATACGGCATGACGATGGCTAAATGTACCGCGGCAAACATCCTGCCCACTCATACGTACGTCTTTGCCTTCCGCTACAAGGCTTCCATAAGCCAATAGTTCACCCGATGCCCAATCTAACTTGCCTTCCGTTTCAAATAGTTTGATCTTATCCTGTATGATCTTTTCTACTTTGCGCAGCGGTTTGAAATCTTCCGGCCATTTCATCATAGCCTCAAATACTTTCCTGAACTCATCATCACTGATCGCTGTTATGGGTGACTGATCAAAATCATCATTGGTCGCCCGGCGCAGATTTCTCCACCACAATTCAGGTTGCTGATAGGTATAGGGAAGTGGTTTTTGTTTTACTTCATCCAGCCTGTCCTGAAGATCCGCCCAGAATTTTTTCTCCATCTCTTTTGCCAACTCCTGCGCATCTGGTTCTCCGTTCTCCAGCAAATATTTTACATACATCTCGCGGGGATTCGGATGCTTATCTATCAATCCGTACAATCGGGGCTGGGTGAATTTGGGGTCGTCGCCTTCATTGTGTCCATGACGACGATAACAGACCATGTCAATAAATACATCCGAATGGAACTCGCTGCGATAGCGTGCCGCTATTTCCGCGCACTTTATTACCGCTTCGGGGTCATCACCATTTACATGTAACACGGGAGCTTGTACCATTGCTGCCAGGGAAGTGCAATAGTCGCCGCTTCTCGCATCATCAAAATCTGTCGTGAACCCGATCTGGTTATTGATCACAAAATGTATCGTCCCCCCTGTATAATATCCTTCCAGCTTGCACATCTGCACGGTTTCGTAAACAATTCCCTGCCCTGCTAATGAAGCGTCCCCGTGAATCAGGATCGGCAACACATTCTCATATACTTCGTCATGTAAAATATTGGCGGCGCTTCTTGCAAAACCTAATACAACAGGATCAACGGCTTCAAGGTGCGAAGGGTTCGGCATTAATTTTAAGTGTATCGTCTTGCCTTCGGGCGTCTCAATTTCACTACCAAAACCCATGTGATATTTTACATCACCGCTGCCCATGGTCTGATCTACTTTACCGGTGCCTTCAAACTCACTGAATATCTGCTCGTAGGTTTTACCCATGATATTCGCCAGTATATTAAGTCTGCCGCGGTGGGCCATTCCAATCACCACTTCTTTGACACCTAAGAAAGCGGATTTATTAATAATAGCATCTAATGCCGGTATGGTTGTTTCACCGCCTTCCAGGGAGAATCTTTTTTGCCCTACATATTTTGTGTGCAAAAATTTTTCAAACATTACACCCTGGTTGATCTTTTCCAGAATTCTTTTTTTTGTGACAAGAGGAACAGGTTTTGTAAAATCCTTTTCCATTTCTTCCGCCAGCCAGTTTACTTTATTCTGGTCGCTGATATACTTATATTCGATCCCTACATGGCCAGCATAAACCTTCTGTAAATGAGCTTGTATATTTTCTAAGGTTGTGGCGCCTATACCGATACGTTCTCCTACCTGGAAAGTTTTTCCAAGATCTTCCTCGCTTAAACCAAAAAACTTAAGGTTAAGATTGGCATCCCTGTCTTTTCTTTCCCGGATAGGATTCGTTTTAGCAACGAGGTGCCCTTTGTTACGATAACCAAGGATCATCCGGTAAGCGCCCAATTCTTTTTGCCATCCGATAGCTATCGGATCGATGCCTTCCGTTGCTACTGTTGTTGAAACAGAAACCGGTACGGAAACACTGCCATTTGTTGCATTTCCGTTGCTGGCGGAGGCACCATTCCCTACAGCGAAATCAAACCCCTCAAAGAATTTTTTCATTTCAGGATCTACACTATTGGGGTCTTTTACAAACTCCCGGTACATATTTTCAATAAATGCGGGAGAAGAGCTGGTGATATAGGAAAAATCTTTCATCTGAATATGGCTTTGAAATAACAAGTTTTAAGGCTGACAAATATCGCGTAAAAAACTGATACTCCGTTTTGAGGCTTTTAATGGTAATGTCTCATTTTAAAATAAATATGAACCACGGAGGCACAGAGGCACAAAGACAAGAAGTAAGTCAAATCCTCTGTGCCTCCGTGTCTTCGTGCCTTGGTGTTTCAATCGTGTCAAAACCGAATTGAGACACTCTCTTTCTAACCCCGGTGATATTTTTATAGAATTCCCAGTCGTTTGACTTACAGATTCTTAGGCATTTTATTACAACGGCGACTAAAGGAACGCACCGACCTAGCCCTGTCAAACCTCATTTTTATAATAAATCCTATAATATTTGGCTGGTTCGGCTCCTGACCTTACCTTTGCCCTCCTTAAAATTGATAGGAATGGCTAATCACAAAGCAACAAAAAAAGATGTACGTCAGGCCGCTAAGCGCCGGGAGAGAAATAAATATTACGGAAAGACGACCCGTAATGCTATCCGTGACCTGAAAGCCGTTACCGGAAAAGAAGCTGGTGAAAAATTGCCGCTGGTTGCGAGCATGATCGATAAGTTAGCTAAGCGTGGTGTAATTCATAAGAATAAAGCAGCCAACCTGAAAAGTAAATTGACGAAGAAAGTTACCGCTGTTACTGCGAACTAATATTTTCAGTAAAATATTGTAAAGGCGTCCCAAAACGGGATGCCTTTTTTATTTTTACCACTTTCCTCCTTTCTAATAAATCATATGAAGAAAAGAATCTTACTCTGTTTATTGATAGTTTCCATCAACGGGCATGCGCAAACCATCCTGACAAAATTTGAAAAATCGGGAGGTAAAGAAAGCCCGGTCTATACTGAGATCATTGACTGGTGGAAAAAATTAGACCAAAGATCGGGCAAAATAAAAATGCTACCGATGGGCATGACGGATGCAGGTTATCCATTGCACCTTGCCGTCGTATCCAATAATGGTGATGTTAATTTCGGGAATATCCGCAAGAATAATAAAAGGATCATACTTATCATCAACGGTATTCACCCCGGTGAGCCCGACGGCATTGACGCCAGCATGCTGATGGCAAGAGATATTGTAATTAATAAATATAAAATTCCGGACAATATTGTTTTAGCGATCATCCCAGTATATAATATCGGTGGCAGTCTTAATCGTAGTGTCAATTATCGTATTGATCAGAACGGCCCTGTAGAAAAGGGATTTCGCGGTAACTCTCAAAACCTCGATCTTAATCGTGATTTTATTAAATGTGACTCCAAAGATGCCAGGGCATTTACAGAAATATTTCATCTGACCGATCCTGATGTTTTAGTAGATAATCATGTAAGTAATGGAGCCGATTACCAGCATGTGATGACACTGCTGACATCACAACATAATAAGCTAGGCGGGAAGATGGGAGAATTTTTGAATAAACAATTTGAACCAGGTTTGTATGCTTTGATGAAAGAAAAAAAATATGACCTGGTGCCTTATGTAAATGTTTACGATGGCACCCCTGACAAAGGATGGTCCCAATATTGGGACAGCCCCCGCTATAGCAGCGGGTTTGCTTCGCTATGGAATACATTCGCTTTTGTACCAGAAACGCATATGCTGAAGCCTTATGAT
This sequence comes from Chitinophagaceae bacterium, assembly GCA_031412015.1. Classification (GTDB taxonomy): domain Bacteria; phylum Bacteroidota; class Bacteroidia; order Chitinophagales; family Chitinophagaceae; genus Terrimonas_B. The sequence goes on along the minus strand of JANOCH010000459.1, from coordinate 2,791 downwards.
CAACGGGTAGATGCAACTTATGCTTTAATGCAATGCTTTATTGATTTCACCAGTAGCAATAGTGCTATGATCAAACAAACCAGGGAACAGGCCAAGCAATCTGTAAAGGCTCAATTAGAATTTCCTATCAGTTGGAAACTGGATAAATCAAAATTTGCTACCATTACCTACAAAGGCTATACGGCGGGGTATAAACCCAGTGAAGTGTCAGGACAGTCACGCTTGTACTATGACCGTACCAAACCTTTCGAGATACAGGTTCCTTTTTACAACCAATATGAAGCGGATACTTATGTTGAGAAACCTATAGCTTACATCATTCCGCAAGGCTGGTGGAAAGTAATTGAACTTTTAAAATTGAATAAGGTGCAAATGACGGCATTAAAGAAAGATACTGTCATCGAAGTGGAGTTAATTCGTATTGATGACTATAAAACGGCTGCACGGCAATATGAAATGCACCATCTCAATAGTAATGTAAAAACCAGCAGCACGTTACAAAAAATTAATTTTCGCAAAGGTGATCTCTATATTCCTATGATCCAGGTCGCCAATTCCTTTTTAATAGCCACGCTTGAACCGCAAGCTGAAGACTCCTATTTCAACTGGAACTATTTTGATGCTATACTCGGGCAAAAGGAAGAATATTCGGCCTATGCATTTGAAGACATTGCAGCAGCCTATTTGAAAACCAATCCGGGTTTAAAAGAAAAGTTAGAACAACGGCGTGCGACTGACTCCGCCTTTGCGAAGAATGGTAGCGCACAATTGAATTTTGTGTATCAGAACTCTTCTTATTTCGAACCGGCTAATATGAGATACCCGGTGTACCGGGTGATCAAGTGAAGGTCTCGGGCTGGCAGGCATTAACCATTGACTATTCACTTTTCTTAGTCACTTTCTCAATCCTGAAATCATTAGCCGCGGCGAATTTTCGCTGAGCTTCCTGCATAGCATCAGTAGCTTCTTTTTTATCTTTTATTATTTTGGCTAACCGCTCTCGTTCAATTTCCTTTTGTTCGTCCGTTGCTGCCATCGTAAGCCTGTTAAAAGAAGTGTAGATGCTTTTGATGTAGGAGAAATACCTGACCGCCGATTTTTTAAAATTTTCTCCCTCTTTAACTTTAGGTGCCTCGAGTTCCTGTACCTCTTTCAATGTACCCTCAGCTAAAGTTTCCATTTGCTGAGTCATCAGGATAGCGCTGTCTGTTTTTTGAGCCTCCATATATTCAGCAACCTTCAGATCGGCCGTTGCCAGATCAGCTGACAATTCATTCTCCATTTTTACAATGGTCTGGCTATAGTCAAATGCTGTTTTTGATTTACACGAGATCAATGCCAACAGCACTAAGGCTGCTGATACTTGTTTTAACTTCATGGTGCTTCGGTTTAATGGCATAATTGGTAAGTGGCCGGACCGCTTAAATTTACAATTAAACAAAAATGAATGCAAGGAATTTCTACTTGCTCAAATTCCCTTCCGTCACAGGCAAAGGAGTCTTTTTATCTATACCGGAAAAAAGATGCCGTCCAAAGATCAAACAAGCAAGCAAGACAAGTATACTAAGATATCCCAGCAAGTCGTAGTGCAAGATCTTACCTGATTTTTCCGTGCTGACAATAGCACCGGCTGATATAGCGGCCAGGCCGCTTCCTAATTGCTGGATACTTCCATTAATACTCATGAAGCTTCCCCGTTGTTCAGGCTTCACGACTTCCGTGATCATTGCCTGGGCTGTAACAATACGACCTGTGGCTACAATGAACCAGAGGGCGAAAAACAACAAGACAACAGGAAACATGACGTCGGGCATGTTGGTAATGATCACCACCATAAAAAGAGAGAAAAATATAGAGAAAGAAAAAACAGTCAGCTTGCCAATCTTATCTGCCACCCGTCCGAGGTAAATAGCCGCGACAAGCGATGCGAAGCCTCCGACCAGGTAGATCATCGGAGTATCGTTCTTGGAAAAACCCTTGTTGAACTCCAGGAAAGGATTGATAAAAGGAATTATGATGAAATGACCCATAATCAGCAAACCTGAAAAAATCAGGGCGGATCGCTGAATTGGCTCCTGGGCAACCACTTTAAAAACATTTAATGAAGACAGCCGATCTTCTTTCTTCCTGATATGACCGGTCATGCTAGGTATGAAACGAAGGATCAATGGACAAAACAGGATACCTACGCCACTGATCATCAGGAACGGGATATGCCAGTTATGTTTGAAGATATTTGTCAGGTATAATGACAGCGGAACGCCAAGAATCGAGGCTGCGGCGAAGCCACCCATGACCACGCCCATTGCCCTACCCCTGCGTTCGTATGAAAACATATCCGCTATTATAGCAAATACCTGGGCGCCGATAATTCCCCCAAATAAACCAGCCACGATCCTCGCCATAAGCAACAGCACATAGCTGTCTGCAAAGCCACAGGCGACCGTTCCAACCAAAAAACCGATATAGGCAAAAAATAATGGCTTTTTCCTGTCAAACCGATCAATAAACATGGCAATCGCCAAACCTGAAAAAAAAGCGCTGATCGAATAGATCGCAACAAGAAGACTGAATTGCATGGCAGAGATATCGAGATCAACGATCAGGTAATTGCCCAATGGCATCATGATCATAAAATCAAGTATATGGGTAAAATTGAGCCCTGCCAGCAGTAAAACAATTATCCTTTCTTTCCTTGTCATAATTTAAAGATCGGCAAAGGTCGCCAATACGAAAGGGAAAACAAAAGGAATATAATCACTTCACCTGGTGATACTATTTTGAATGTAGG
>JANOCH010000458.1:0-1723 GCA_031412015.1 Chitinophagaceae bacterium | reverse complement strand
ATGTATATTACTGTAACAGAAACGGCGCTCCTAAAAATTAAGTTATCTTAAATTTTATTAAAATGAAACGAAGAATAAATAAACCAAACTACCGGGTGGCGATAGGTATATTCCTGGCCGGTTCACTATTTTTAGTGCCGCATTTCCTTATTGCCCAGGATAGCACCGTCGTGGTGGAAGAAGCTGTAGTTCCTTCTAAACCCAAGCCGGTAAAAAACACCTTTCAAAGTGTCTGGATCATCGATAACCAAACCGTAATGGTGCCGGTTAAAAAAACTTTTGAAATGGATATTCAGCACCGGTTCGGTACGGTTGAGAATGGGTACGAGGATTTTTGGGGATTCTTTGCTCCTTCCAATATCAGGATAGGATTCAGCTATGTTCCGGTCAATAAATTGAATGTGGGTCTCGGCTTTACAAAAACGACAGCATCGATCATACCGGGCCAATCCATTTCGAATGTTGCTGGTCCGCTTTGGGATGGTAGTGTTAAATATTCTATCATCACACAAACAAAGGGAGTATACCCGGTAAGCGTTTCTTACTATGGCAATCTTGCGGTTAGTACAAAAAAGGATCCGAATAATGATATTTACCGGGACACCAATTCGATAGGTAAAAAAACCACCTTATTGGGTCTTTCAACCGACCGCTTGTCTTATTTCCATCAATTAATAATCGCCAGGAAAATCACCGATAAATTATCTGTCCAGGTGGCTCCCAGTATTTCTCACCATAATGTGGTGAATGGCTACTTTACTAAGTTAAATGATAGTACACTGGAGGTAAAACCTGATATGAAGTTTGATCATTTCGCGATCGCTTTTTCTGCCAGGTATAAGCTGACCGATGTTACATCGGTGATGGTCAATTACGATCAGCCCATAACCAAACACGTTTCCAATAATCCTAATCCAAGTCTTTCTTTTGGCCTTGAGTTCAACACCAGCAGTCACTCCTTCCAGGTGTTTGCGACTAATTATTTTTATTTAGTTCCGCAAATAAACAACCTGTATAATTCCAATTCGCCATTTAAATATACCGATGCAGCAGGAAGTAAAATTGAAGGGGGGAAATTCCTGATAGGATTTAACATTACCCGGCTCTGGAACTATTAGATTGTTGGAGCTGTATAATACAGGATTTTCGGTAATAATAAACAACCCCGGAAATGAAAAGGGGTTTATTGATACAAATCACAGGTTCGATGAAGTTCTGGTCCTTAGTATTGTTTTCTATAGTTGCACTAACCTTATCTTGTTCTGATCCTTCAACCAAGGCAGGCAAGGAGCGGAACAAGATAGGGGGCTACAAAGTGCCAAAAAATAAGCCGGCGGGCAGCTATTCGGATACGATTACGATAAATGGGCCGTCCGCCCTTTTTTATAATCCTGATTCGTTGCAGTGGGAAAAGATAAAAGCTATTACTGATACAATGATATTTGAAAGTACGGTACATGATTGCGTTTACCAGATGAGAAATGCCCGTAATAGCTTACAAAAAAATTGGCCGGGAATAAAAATGGTGGACGTGAGTAATGCCAGGTGGATCCGGTTTCAGTTGTTGAATGGAACGAGTGAATATATTGACCTGGATGAGTTGGATGACCCTTGTGGGATATTGCTATTTGATGGTCATAAAAAGGCCCGGCTGGCGGACATGATGAATATTGACAGCGAACTGGGGTTTTATTTTTCGGAATAGGCAAAGTTCTTATTGTTG
>JANOCH010000457.1:0-3247 GCA_031412015.1 Chitinophagaceae bacterium | reverse complement strand
ACTTGGAATACAGCAATCCTTTTTAAAACTGCGTTGCTTATTTACGCCGCAACGCTTCCAGTTCCGCTTTCAATTGAAGAATGGGCATACGGGGAATAGCCCTGCTGAATAATGCAACCCGTTAGATAAAATTTATTTATAGATGGCCACTTCATGTGCACCATCACTGCTCCTCATAGCCCTGTACATGCCGGCGCTGTTAAAGATCATGGCGCCATTTCCCTGTGCATCCACGCCGATCATGCCGCCTTCGCCTTCCAGCTTTCTTAGTTTCTCATTTACTACTTTGTTCATGGCCTGCTGCAAGCTCAATCCTTTGTATTCCATCAGGCAACTTACATCGTAAGCTGCAACGCCTCGGATAAAAGGCTCGCCATGACCCGTAGCACTGATGGCACAGGTAGTGTTGTTAGCATAAGTACCAGCACCTATCAGCGGGCTGTCGCCAATACGTCCATATTTTTTATTGGTCATACCGCCGGTGCTTGTGGCGGCAGCTATGTTACCGGCCGCATCGCAAGCCGCCGCTCCAACGGTGCCAAATTTTTTATCCCGCATCAGTTCTTCCACTTTTTGGTGTGTGTGATCAAGCGAGTAATTATCCGAATCGCGAATGGCCTTCCACTGATCGTAACGAAACTGGCTGAAAAAAAACTCATCAGGCTCCAGTTTGATTCCCTGCCGGATGGCGAAATCATTAGCGCCTTTCCCACTCAAAAAAACATGGTTGCTGTTGCGCATCACTTCCATGGCCAACTCTATCGGGTTGCGGACATTGCGTACACCAGCGACAGCACCGGCGTTGAGGGTGGCTCCTTCCATAATGGCGGCATCCATTTCCTGTACACCCTTTTTGGTAAACACCGAACCACGTCCGGCGTTGAAAAGCATATTATCCTCCAGCACCACTACCGTCGCTTTCACGGCATTGGTTGCCGTGCCCCCCTCGTCCAGTACGGCATAACCTGCTGCCAGGGCATCTTCCAACCCTATGAGATAAGCGGCTTCCAATTCTGGTGTCATATCTTCTTTCAGGATAGTGCCGGCGCCTCCATGTAAGACCAACGTGTATTTTGCCATAATTGATAAGAATCGTTTTCGCAGCCGAAATTAGTTATTTTGATGCCGAATAATTTCCAAGAATTTCGAACGATGATTAAACGAAAGCTAACACGACCGGATATTTATTTGATAGTGGCGAACCTGTTGCCCGTATACGGCGTGTGGGTACTGGGCTGGAATGCTATTGAAGTGTTTATTGTGTATGCCATGGAAACGCTGATTGTAGGTATGCTAACCGTTTTAAAATTGAGCATCGCTTCTGCATCAGGCAATAAGAGTAATGATTGGTATGTGGGCGACCAAAAGGTGAAGCAACCAGGAATTTTATTTATCATTTTCTTCATCGTGCATTACGGAATATTCGCGGCCGTGCAAACTTCCATCTTCGCTGAGTCCGCCAATATCAATCCACCCGGTAGTGGATTGTTATATTTCTTTTTTCACTGGTACAACTTTATCACTAAAGATATAGCCATCATGCTTTGTGGATTTATCGTAAGCTGGCTGGCAAGAAGCTTTATCCCCTTTATTGTAAACCGTGAGTATCAAACCACTTCGATGATGCGGCTGATGTTTGTGCCTTATGGAAGAATTTTTATCCAACAATTTACCGTACTGTTGGGAAGTATGTTCCTCATACTGGCCGGGGGAAAAATTTTCGTATTGATATTCGCCTTTGTGAAAATATTCGTTGAAGTGTATTTGAATTTTGACAACATTATCAACCGCTCCGTTAAAAGTATGAAAAACAAGAACACGGATGACACGGATAAAACGGATCTATACCGATAATCCGTGTAATCCGATGGCTATCGGATCTTTCCGATCTCCCGCCGTAGCGGGACAGGCAGTGCTATCCTTGTTCCTACCTTTATGCTTTTTTCTGTCTTGAAATGGCAATATAATATAAAGGAACTCCCAACAAAACAATAATAAGTCCTGGCCAGGTAAATTGAGGTTTGTAAATGATCAACAGAATACAAAACGCCGCTCCCATTAAAATGTATAAGGCAGGCAATACCGGGTAGCCAAATGCTTTATATGGACGTTCTGCACCAGGTCTTGTTTTGCGAAGAATAAAGATACCGATGATAGTGAGCATGTAAAATAAGACGACCACGAAGGAGATCATGTCGAGCAGTTGCCCGTACTTACCACTCAGGCTCCAGATACAAGCGGCCAAACATTGTATCCATAAAGCAAATTGTGGTACAGCGTTTTTATTTAATTCTCCTACCTGCTTAAAAAACAAACCATCCTTCGCCATGGTATAGTAAACTCTCGCACCGGCGAGTATCAAACCATTGTTACACCCAAAAGTGGAAACCATGATCAGCAAAGCGATCAGGACGGTTCCAAACTCCGGGAATATTTTATTAGCGGCTGCCACAGCTACCCTGTCGTCTGTGGGAAAAGCCAGCTCATTTAACGGCATTACGTTTAGATACATCAGGTTGGCAGAAACATAAATGATCGTCACGATCAATGTACCCAGAAACAGGCTTAACCCGATATTCTTTTTGGGGTTCTTCATCTCACCGGCTATAAAGGTTACATTGTTCCAGGCGTCGCTGCTAAAGATCGAACCCACCATGGCCGCGGCAATAGCGCCCATCAATGCACCACCTGTTATAGCTGTCCAGTTTTTTGGCTGTAATGCGCCGGTGGCATCCGTTTGTCCAAAATCCTGCATGGATGAAAATCCAGTCTTCCAGTTTTCCGCCCAAAAACTTTCTTTAACCAGTAAAAAACCAAATACTATTAAACCAAATAAAGCTAACAATTTTGCTGAAGTGAATACCGTCTGAATGATTTTCCCTTCTTTAACCCCTCTCGAATTTATATACGTAAGCAAACAAATAATTACGATTGCTACCAACTGGCCCGAATACACTTTTATAATGCCGGCGTCAAACAAAAAATAATTATTGCCTAATTCAGGAACGAGGTAGGCCAAAAATTTTGAAAACGCGACGCCCACCGCGGCGATGGTTGCGGTTTGTATAACGGCAAAGAAACTCCAGCCATATAAAAAACCAATCAATGGATTATACGCCTCCTTGAGATATACGTATTGTCCACCGGCTTTAGGAAACATGCCACTCAATTCGCCATAGCTTAACGCTGCAGTCAATGTCATAAACCCGGTGATCAACCATACTGCTACCAGCCAACCGGCACTACC
>JANOCH010000456.1:0-3241 GCA_031412015.1 Chitinophagaceae bacterium | reverse complement strand
CGAGCAAAGAGCCAGGTGCCATTACCTGCTTGCCAAATGTGGTCGCAATGAATGGTATAACCGTTACTATTATAATAACCGGGAAAACGAGTATAAGTATGATGACCGGGTTTATACCGATCTGAAAGTTTTCGATGGGTTAAGCCAGTATAGCCAGACCAAATACTACCAGGAGGTGTTGAAGGAATGTGGTTATTTCAGGACTTATTTAAAGAGAAGAAAATAGCGTACGATCAATCTTAACTGCCTATAAAAATTCGATGAGCTATTTCATCAACAACTGTATTGTTTCCGGAGTTTGTTGGCGCAAAAGGATCGTTTTCCCTTTTGATAATCTTTCAAAGGCATCACCGGTATAATGCCGTATGGTCAATAAGGAAAGGTCTTTGGTTACCTGTACATCAAATATATTAGCAGCGCCCAATGCCAGTTTTTCTATTTTTTCAGCATGATCATCCAGTACACAAACAAAACTGATGGCGCCGTTTTGGGTGAGATTGGGTTTTACTTTTAATTTTTCAAACAAATGATATAAATGGCCCACATGGTGTTCGCCGACAAAGGAGAAATCTTTTGAGCTCAGCTCCAGCATGACCTGATTTTCTTTTAATACAATGATCGGTGGAAGATGCTTCAATGATTGTTTATGGATCACCGTTCCGGGCAGTGATGGATCAAGAAAACATTTTACATATAAAGGGATCCCTTTGTTTTCCAATGGCTTGATGGTTTTGGGGTGTATGACCTGAGCACCGTAATAGGCCATCTCAATGATCTCGTTGTAATTCAATTCATAAATAGGTTGCGCATCCGGGAATTGTTTTGGATCGGCGTTCATGACGCTTTCTACGTCCTTCCAGATGGTCTGGCTTTCCGCATCCAGCATGTTTGCAAAAACGGCGGCGGTATAGTCGCTTCCTTCCCGCCCAAGCGTTGTGCTTTCGTTTTCATCTGTAGAACCAATAAAACCCTGTGTCAGGATAATGCCTTGTTGCTTCAATTCAGGAGCTATTAAACGTTGAACTTTTGATTGAGTATATTCCCAATCGATATTCGCATCCCTGAAATTGTCATCCGTCCTGATTATGTCCCGGACATCCAGCCATTTGTTGATGATGCCGGTTTCGTTTAAATAATGACTTACGATGGCCGTGGATAATAACTCACCGACACAAACCACCTGGTCATAATAATAATCAAACTCCCGAACGGGTTTGTCGTGCAGCATCCATTCCACTTCGGTAAAAAAGTCCTTAAGTTGATTTTCGCAGGCGACTGAATGAGTAACTAATAGATATTTGACGGTGTTTAGATGCTGTTGTTTTACCTGTTCAAAAAGCTGGAGGGCTTCTTCATTTCTTTTCTCAAAAAAGGCCTGGACAACCTTCTCCAGTGCATTGGTGGTTTTGCCCATGGCGGAAATAACCACCAATAAATTTTCATGCTGAAATTGATGCAGTATTTTTCCTACGCTTTTAATTCTTTCTACGCTGTTTACAGAGGCGCCGCCAAATTTGAAGACCTTCATGATTACTTAAAAAGTTATATGGATGACAGGTTAATAAGTTGGCAAATGTCGTTAAATTATACAGATTGAACCTATTCTGCTTTTTAAATTCAGGAACTATTCTTTTTTGAAATAGTTATATTTATGGGATGAAACAGTATCGTTTAGACAAAACAGCATTGAGATCTTATAAAAGCTAAAAAGGCTTCAGCAAGGGCAAAAGATCTAAACGATATTGAAAACCTATCGGATAAAGAGTAAGACGATTGTTTCTTCTCCATCATTTTCACCCTTACATTTGTTAATACATAATTTGCCACTATGAATGTCAATAGAAAAGTTTTAACACTGGATGAGTTCACCATACAGCAGCTTCGACATATTCCCAATGCTACCGGGGAACTGAGCAGCCTTTTAAGGGATATTGGGCTTGCTGCAAAAAGAGTAAATGTGGAAGTGAATAAGGCTGGCCTCGTGGATATATTGGGCGATGCCGGAAGTGTGAACGTCCAGGGAGAAGATGTCAAGAAGCTGGATATATTTGCCAACGATCAGTTTACAGGCGTGCTGCAGCATGGAATCAGTTGTGCCGGCATTGCGAGCGAAGAGCTGGAAGATTATATAGCTTTTGATGATCCCATTAGCCGAAACTCCAAATATGTATGTTTATTCGATCCATTGGATGGTAGTGGTAATATCGATGTGAATGTTTCTATCGGGACGATTTTCGGTGTTTACCGGAGAGTCACTGAAAAAGGAGAGATCGCATCAAAAGAAGATTTTTTGCAAAAAGGAATACAGCAGGTGGCCGCGGGATATGTTATCTATGGCTCTTCAACCATGCTTGTCTATGCAACAAGGAGAGGGGCCAATGGTTTTACCCTGGATCCATCCATTGGAGAATGGACGCTTAGTCATCCGGATATCAAATGTCCGCCGCAAGGGAAAATATACTCCGTTAATCACGGTAATTTCTTCCAGTATAATGAAGGTGTCAGAAAATATATTGACGGCTGCCAGAAAAAGAATAAAACCAATGGCGGACCCTATACCCAACGATATATTGGAAGTATGGTATCGGATGTACATCGCAACCTGATCAAGGGAGGCATTTTTATGTATCCGGGCACAACGGATAAGCCGAAAGGAAAACTCAGGTTACTTTATGAGTGTAACCCTTTTGCATTTATATTGGAAGTGGCCGGAGGCAAAGCAACCAATGGAAAGCAACGAATATTAGAGGTACAGCCAACCGAATTGCATCAGCGTTCACCTATGTTTATTGGCAGCCGGGAAATGATGGAAGAACTTGAAACTTGTTTGAGCGGTAATTGACCGCTTGCGGAGCTTGTTATTTTTGCCAGATGGTAATTATCATTCCTTTTGACGAAAGATATGCGGGTGATTTCAGGCAACTCAATATTGAATGGTTGCTGCAATATTTTGTCATAGAAGCCTATGATGAATACCAGTTATCCCACCCCAAAGACGAGATCCTTGATAAAGGAGGCCATATTTTTCTGGCAAAGGACAACGAACAAATAATAGGATCGGTAGCCCTGATGAAAGAAACGGATATCTCTTTTGAATTAACCAAAATGTCGGTGACAAGAGATAGCCAGGGTAAAGGTGTTAGTAAATTGCTGATGGATGCCTGTGTTAACCTGGCAGAGGAAAAAAAATGGGATCGTTTGTTTCTTTACTCCAATACTATTTTGGTTCCGGCCATTCAGC
>JANOCH010000455.1:0-3844 GCA_031412015.1 Chitinophagaceae bacterium | reverse complement strand
TGAATTCCGATACCCTTAATGAGGATGATGCTATTATGAAATGTTTTGATAGGCTTGCAATCAGCGATTACTGCGCTTGCAGTATTCAGTTGCTGAATTCAGACCGGTCACCACAAATATCCGGTAGCTATTTTGCGAAAGGAGGCCTTAACCAACTTATGGCGCTTCCTTTTGCGGGTCGTTTTATCAGGTGGCTTGGTTATGCATTGAAAGTAAAGAAAACAAGCGTAGCGGAAGCAAGGGGAGTGGTTAAAGTGGACTGGATCAACGGAGCTTTTTTAATGGTTAAAAAAGAAGCCATTGAGAAAGTGGGACTAATGGATGAGGATTTCTTTCTTTATTTCGAAGAGATCGAATGGTGCAGCCGATTAAAAAAGGCCGGGCGTTTGTGTATATATGGCGATCTGAATATTGTACATCTGCAGGGAGTCACTACCAATAAGGTATTCGGATCGACAGGACAGGGCTATTATAATTTATATGATCGAAAAGGATTGCAGATAATGCTATCAGCCTTGCTTCGCATCAGGAAGCAGTATGGCATCGGCTGGTTCCTCCTTCATTTGTTGGCTTACTGTTTTACCATTCCTGTTTTTTTTATAGGTGTAGTTCTTGCTTTACCTATTAAACGCAGTGCATATTCATTTAGACAATTTGCCGGATACACCAGGAACTGCGGAAGGATTCTTTCATTAACCGGGAGAATACTGGCTAATAAACCGTATTTCTATAAAGTACTTTAAGAAAACGGGGACCTTTATCGCACAAAAACTGTTTTTTGCAGAAACCCCTTTAGCGTAAACCATTGAGAAAAGAATATATATCTTCCTTTAAGTTCCCTGCGTTTTAAAATATGTAGCAGGTAGAGAGCCAATGAGGCCCAGGTCTTAAAGATCAATTCAAAAAACTTTGCCACCACTGCCAAACTTCCTTTCTCTGATCGCACCCGTATCTTTTCCTCATTGCCGGATTTTAGAAAAAGCTTTTTAAAGTTGGCGAAAGTAAGACGGTCTTTGTCAATATTGTGATATAAAGCGGCTTGAGGTAAGTAATATATGTTATCTGTATACTTCGTTACCCGGAAAAAAATGTATTTATCATCGGCGCGGAAAGTAAGTTTGTTATTAAAGCCACCTGCTTTACGCAAGATCTCCCTGGTATAGGTCATATTGCATCCCCCGGGGTATTTCATATTGCTGTCAAATCGTTTAGTCTCATCGCCATAATCAATTCGCCCCACCATACCATCAAGATACCGGCTCATCCATTTGGGTTCTTCGCTTTCAGAATATTTGGGTATTACTTTACCGCCGATACCGGCAACAGTTTTATCAGCCTGCATAAAGCTGACAATATGTTGAAGAAAACCAGGTGTGACTTCCGCATCATCATCTATGTAGGTTATGATGGAAGCTTTAGCTTCTTCTATGCCACGGTTCCTCGCAAATGATAAGCCTTTGTTAGGTTCCAGTACATACCGCATAGTAAGCTCCGGGTGTTCTCCTATGAATTTTTTTGCGATGTCAGCCGTATGGTCGGTACTCTTGTTGTCAACGACAATGACTTCAAACTGTTCGGCAGGAAGTGTTTGTTTTGCAAGACAATTCAATGCTTCACCGATGAATTTATCGCGGTTATAAGTACAAATAACAACTGATACAGAAGGTTCCCTATTTATTTGCATAGTCAAAAGACAGCGGTGAAGATGCGGATATCAAATCAATTGGTTGCTGTTTTTTTATTTTGCCCCTTCCATGTCATGAAAAAACCACCCAGCACCAGCAATACAACAAAGTAAGAGCCGATATAAGATATCCTTTTCCCCTTGGCATAAATAGCCGGTTCAAATATGAATTTAATAGAATGTTGCCCGGCGGGAACGGGCATTCCCCTTAAAACGTAATTGGTTTTTACATAATCCACCTTCTTCCCGTCAAGATAAGCGTTCCAGCCATCGGGGTAATATACTTCACTGAATACCGCGAACTGAGCTGCACTGGAATTGGAGCTGTATTCCATGGTGTCGTTATCAAATTTAGTAAGCGTGATGGATGCGGTCGAATCCCACTGCGGCTGGGTTAGTATATTAGCAAATGATTGCTGAACAATTGCCGTATCCCGGAGATTGGTGGAACCGATAGATTGTATTTCATCCACATCATTTTTTACGTATTTAATGTTCCTGACAAACCAACAGTTGCCATAGGCCTCCGGGTTAGGGATAACATTTTGCTGACCATTTTGAGGGTTTTGGGCAATGATGTATTTCGCATTCAGCATATTCAATACCTGTGGATCGGGAGCGCCATAGAGGTATCGCTCGATAATATCCTGGTAAATTCTCAACTTTGCAGGATGATAACCCCCAACGGCCTTGTGAAAAGCGGATACCCGAAAATCGCTTGCACTAAATCGGTCACCACCGGAATTGTATACCCGATATGAAATAGCTTTATCGGCCAATATCTGTTCGTCAATGGATGTTTTGGTAAAGTTTTCAGCCTGCATCGAGTCTTTTGACTGATAATTATCTTCATTCAAATAATTCTTGTCTATTACCAGCAGATCGATAAGTAGGATGGCCGCAAGAATTATAGTGATGACAACCGGTTTCAACGTGTTTTTCATGAAAAGCCAAATCAGTCCGAGCACCAATGCTGCATAAGCGACGGTACGAAGTAACTGCCCGCCAAACAAAGCACTGCGGTCTGCTTTTAATCCTGCAATGGTTGTTCTCGCTATTTCGTCATCGGCGCCCATACTTTTCAGGCGTTGGATCAGGTAACCATCCGTGGGGCTGCTGTAATCCATCACCAGGTATATTATAGCCAGTAAGCCAATCAGGCCGCCGATCGTATAAAGTATCTTTTTAAAATTAGCTTTTAAATTTTCGCGGCTATTAGATTCAAAGAATAATTGTTGTATAGCCAGAACGGCGGCTATCGGTAAAGTTATCTGTGTAATCACGAGCGACATTGAAGGAGCCCTGAACTTGTTGTACATGGGAAGATTTTCAAAAAGGAATACGTTTAACCCTGGAAAGAATTTTCCCCATGACATTAATATAGCTAAAACAGTGGCTGCTAAAAGTCCCCATCGCAGAGGATGTTTCATGATCACAAAACCGATCAGTGCCAGGATGCAAATGATGGCGCCAACATAAGCAGGACCGCTGGTGCTTTCTAAGCCACCCCAATATCTTGGCAGGCTGCCGGCTACCTGCATGGCGGAATTCTCCGGCAATCCTTTGTCCGTTAATTTTTTTATGACATTGGAATTTTCTCCCAGTGGTGTCGCGCTGCTTCCGCCGAAAGCATTTGGCATGATCATTACCAACGGTTCGGCTTTCGTAAAACTATATTGAAACGCATAGGCTGTATCAAGGCCCTCCGTTTTATTTACTTTCACACTATCGCCTTCAATACTGATGCTCTGTCCTCCCCGAATGGTATGTTTTGCATAATCGGAACCTATCAGGAATGCAAATGAACAGGCTGCAATACCTGTGATAGCGGCAGCCGCCGTCAGACCGAAAGCAATACCAATATGCTTCCATTCTTTTTTTTGTATCCAATTGATGGCATAGGCGATGGTGATCAGGGCCGCTACCATAAAAAAATAATAATTGATCTGTGGATGGTTGGCGCCAATTTCCATGTAGGTTCCCAGCGTGGTTACTGCCAATCCAATCCAGTATTTTTTTTCATAAATAAGAATAAGGCCAGCCAGTAATAAAGGCATATAAGCAATGGCGAGCATTTTCGTCATGTGACCCGCACTAAGTATGACGGGATTATAGGTAGAAAACGCATAGGCCAAAGAGCCCAGGACACCAATGACCGGA
>JANOCH010000454.1:0-1658 GCA_031412015.1 Chitinophagaceae bacterium | reverse complement strand
AACGGCAAGCTTAGTTTTACCGTAGCGTCGGGTAAGTTATTTTTATATTTGATTCAACATCCTTCAAAAGATGCGGAGCAAATTGCCATTGAACAAAATCTTATTCAGCAATCCGACGTTAACAGTCTTGAGCCACTGATCGATGAGATTTTAAACAAACATGCTGAAAAAGTAAAAGAATATAAAAAAGGTAAGAAAGAATTGTTGTCCTTGTTTGTAGGAGAAGTAATGAAACGGTCAAAGGGAAAGGCGGATCCAAGAGTTACCAATGAAATATTATTGGAAAAATTGAAATCATAAAGTAGGGCGATCGTCTATAATGTTGCCATTACTTAAACAATATTAATTATGCGAACACTAATCGCTGCTACTTTGGCAGCTGCCTTGTTTTTCTCCTGTAAAGGCTCATCGTCGGAAAAAAAATTCACGGTTAGCGGAACTATTTCAAATAATAGCGCCAAAAAGATATACTTAGAAAAAGTGCCTGCCGCTACTATGCAGCCGATGATCTCGGATTCTGCGACGATAGGAAAGGACGGCAAGTTTTCTTTAGAAGCTGAAACCAATGAATCCGTTGTTTATAACCTGCGGCTGGATCAGAACAATTACCCGGTAGCTTCAGTGATTAATGATGCCGAAAATATCAAGCTCAAAATAGTGATGAGCAAGGAGAATAATGAGTTTGCGGAAAAATATGAAGTTGAGGGATCAACCGCCAGCCAGCAAATGAAGGATTTTATGTTAGGGTTCAACAATGACCTGCAAAAGATATTTGTGATAGCCCAACAAGCCGATAGTCTTCAGAAAAAAGGTGCGACCGATAGTCTTCTGTTCCCGCTGATGGCAGAACAAAAATCTGTAGCAGACAGAATAAAAAAATATTCCGAAGAAGCGTTAAATAAATCAACCGATCCTGCATTAACGCTATTTGAACTTGGCTATTACCAGTCAACCGCGAATAATTCTGGTTTTGGACTGCTACCTTTTACCAATGAAGAGGTAAATGAATTGGTCAATCAAATAACTACCAAATTTCCATCGCACCAGGGAGCAGCTGCTATCAAGGCCTCACTCGCCCAGCAAATGCAAAAAGAGGCCACTACCAGTTGGGTGGGCAAGGAAGCTCCTGATTTTGGTATGCCGGACGTGAGCGGCAAAGAAGTAAAGCTCAGTTCTTTTAAAGGCAAATATGTACTGGTTGATTTTTGGGCAAGTTGGTGTGGCCCCTGCCGTGCCGAAAACCCAAACCTTGTGAAGGCCTACAATCAATTCAAGACAAAAAATTTTACCGTGCTGGGTGTATCACTGGACAGACCCGGTCAGAAAGATAAATGGGTGAACGCAATTAGCGATGATCAACTGACCTGGACCAACATAAGTGATCTGAAGTTCTGGAACAGCCCGGTGGTTTCTTTATATAGTATTGAAGGAATTCCATTTAATATACTGGTGGACCCACAGGGAAAAGTGATTGCTGAAGGTTTAAGAGGTAGCAAGCTGGAAGAAAAATTGGGAGAGGTATTACAATAATAAGGTCACGCCATTCTTATAAAAGTAAAGCCGGTAAATCTGACCGGCTTTACTTTTAAACTTATCCTTTGGTTTTAATCTTATATCATCGCACCATGTTCACCGTATAGAGATCGCCAAAAAAGCCA
>JANOCH010000453.1:0-1789 GCA_031412015.1 Chitinophagaceae bacterium | reverse complement strand
TGTCGCCTTCTTCTCCGTATTTACCCATCAAAGTTTCGATATTCTCCATCGCCGGCGTTTCCAGCGGCTGAAAACCGTATAATTCAAAAACAGAACGAATCGTATTAAAAATATAATTCCTCTTACGAACAGTCTCCGGTCCGAAATCTCTTGTTCCCTGTGGCAGGCCAACATTCACTTTTACCATGAATAATTTGATTATTTAAGATCCAGGTTTCTTTTTAAAGCATTTTTGGAAGCAGAAGAATATTTATCAATGATCGCATCACAAACTTTATCGATCATTTTATATACTTCATGATAACCAGGCTCCGCTCCATAATAAGGATCAGGAACATCCATGTTCATTTCCGGATATAATTCATTCATCAGCAGATCCACTTTTTCCGGTCTAAACTTATTCTTTGAGATATGACGAATATCACTCAATACGTCACCGGCTAATGCATAAACTTTGTCGTACACCTCAAAGTCTTCCGCCGCAAAACGCCTTGCCCGTTGACGGCAGATATCAATGCCATTCAACTTTGCTACTTTTTGAGACAAGGGATGCGGTGCTTCGCCCGTATGATAATGATTGGTGCCCGCACTTTCCACACTCCAGTTCAAACCGGCTTTGAAGGCTTTGTCCTGCAAAATTCCTTCTGCCAATGGGCTGCGGCAAATATTACCCAAACAAACCATTAAGATTTTCATAGGGCAAATATAGTTCGCCGCTGTCGATTATGGATTTGTGAACGGGTAGCATCTCATTTCCAAACACAGCACCATGACAAATAACGAATTGCTTCATGCAAGCCTATTGGATATTATCTTCGATAATCGTAATAAGGAATACGGAGCTTATGCGCTGAGAAAAGAGTATAACCAGCGAATGGTCGCTTCATTATGGACAGGAATATCCCTGATTCTTTTTGTTGTCTTGATGAATGCTTTAAACAACGATGGGTCATTTGATCCGGGTAAAAAGCCGACCAGTAATGAAGTTATTATCAGTTGTATTGAAATCCCGGCAGAGACAATTGAAAAGCCCAAACCGCCAGCCGCAAAGCCTGCAGTGGAGCCCGTGCAACCTAATCCGGTAGAGCCCGTTGCTTCTGTTGAATTTCCTCCCATTGCAATTGTTCCGGATATTGAAGCAGGTAAGAATCTTGTGGCGACACAGGCGGATATGCTCAATAAGCAAATAGCGACAACCGACGCGGATGGAAAGGATTATACAGGTGAGGTTGTTCAGCCAAAAGCCGTTTTGTCATCCGCCGGTCCGGATAAAGGGGTTATTCCTGAGAATCATTCTATCATACCCAATTCAAACCCTGAATTTCCGGGCGGACAGGAAGCATTGATGAAATTTCTTTCGCGCCACCTGGACACACCCGGTGAGTTGGAAAGCGGCGAGAAGAAGATGGTCAGAGCAAGGTTCAAAGTGGATGTTGATGGTTCGGTATCACTGGTTGAAATTGTACAGACAGGTGGCAGTTTATTTGACAAAGAGGTGATCCGGGTATGTAAAAAAATGCCAAGGTGGAAGCCCGCCATTCAAAACGGGGAGGCGGTACCTACGAGTTATGTATTGCCGGTAACATTTATAGGCGTAGATCAATAAAAATGTAATAATTTGCCCGTACCGAAAATTATATACATGATCGAGGAATATGAAAAGCAGAAAAGGAAACGCCTTGCTCTGCGAAGATCGCTGACGGACTATGTTATTGGTGCGCTGATAGTCTTTACAGGGGTATTCTTCTTGCTAAGACATTTGTTTAGGCTTGATTTTAATGAAAATTTT
>JANOCH010000452.1:0-7324 GCA_031412015.1 Chitinophagaceae bacterium | reverse complement strand
GGAACGAAAGTGCTGAAACTTGAAAATAAAAGGCACGGCGGTTACCAGTTTGAAACAAGCGATGCCGATGGACACGTGGTATTCCGGGCCAATGGCGTGATCCATGAATTTAGCCCTAACCTGAAAATCATCAGGACATTTGAAATGGAGAATACGCCTTTTCCTGTTCAGCTTGAATTTTTAGAATTTCAAAAACTCACTGACGACAGCAGCAAACTCAATATGCAGATAGTATACAGATCAATTGCAGACAGGGACCAAATGCTGCAGTTGCCCTTTGCCCAGGGCCTCAATATGGCCCATAACCGATTGCAAGACATCCTTCGCCAATTAAAATAAACGCCATGACAAACAGAAATAAAATTATCTATTGGATTACTACACTATGGCTGGCATTAGGAATGCTGTCTACGGGAATCGTACAGTTACTTAACGTGAAAGAAGAAACTGAATTTATTTTAGCGTTGGGCTATCCTGCTTATTTTCTAACGCTGATGGGCGCCTGGAAAATTTTGGGTGTTGGAGCGGTGCTTATTCCTAAATTCCCATTAGTAAAGGAATGGGCTTATGCAGGCTTTCTCGTTGCCATGTAGGGAGCCATATTTTCGCACATTGCAATGGATAACGGGATGAAGGAAATAGTTGGTCCGTTGCTACTAGTAGTCCTGACTGTGCTATCCTGGTATTTCAGACCTGCAGATAGAAAAATCATCCCGATCGCTATCGTGGCAGTTAATCATTAAATGCATAGAACAAATCCTTGGTTTGGTATATATTTAAATAAAGCAAAAAAGCGTGAAAGCCATTAAAAGCGACAAAAGAAAGTTGCCTGCGGAGCAAAGTAAAGAACTACTCAGTGTAATAAAAACTCGTTTTGAGAAAAATATGAGTCGCCATAAGGGTTTTGATTGGATTAACGTGCAGGCAAGGTTGGAAGCTAACCCTGGAAAACTTTGGTCACTTGATGAAATGGAAACAACCGGCGGTGAGCCGGATGTTGTTGGTCATGATAAAAATACGGGTGAATACATTTTCTATGATTGTTCAGCGGAAAGCCCTAAAGGTCGCAGAAGCGTTTGTTACGACCATGAAGCGCTGGAGTCAAGAAAAGAACATAAACCGGGAAATAGCGCTTTGGGGATGGCGGCTGACATGGACATTGAGCTTTTAACGGAACAACAATACAGAGAGCTGCAACAACTCGGAAATTTCGATACGAAAACATCGAGCTGGATAATAACACCTGCGGATATCAGAAAACGCGGCGGTGCTCTATTTGGTGACCGTCGCTACGACACTGTCTTTGTGTATCACAACGGTGCAGAATCTTACTATGCCGCAAGGGGGTTCCGTGGCTCGGTAAGGGTTTAAAATGTGGAAATACCTTGAATAGAAATGTCAATCAGTAAATGAATAGAATGAATCCTAAGGTTGATTTTTATTTTAGTAAAACTAAAAAGTGGCAGGACGAATTAGCGAGATTGAGAGCAGTCGTTCTAGACTGTGAACTGAACGAAGAATTGAAGTGGGGTGTTCCCTGTTACACGTTTCAGGCTAACAACATAGTTTTAATACACGTATTTAAAGAATATTGTGCGCTGTTGTTTTTTAAAGGCGCTTTGTTAAATGATGCAAATGGCATTCTGATTCAGCAAACCAAGAACGTGCAGGCGGCTCGCCAGATCCGGTTCACCAGTGTTCGGGAAATAGTGAAGATGAAAGCCATCTTGAAAGCCTATATATTTGAAGCCATTGAAGTGGAAAAGGCCGGTTTGAAAGTGAACCTTAAAAGGACTACGGAATTCGAGGTTCCCGGAGAATTTCAAAATTGCCTGGATAAAAAACCTTCCTTGAAGACCGCTTTTCATGCATTGACGCCAGGACGGCAAAGAGCATACCTTCTTTATTTTTCCGCACCAAAGCAATCCAAAACCCGGGTGTCAAGAGTTAAAAAATGTATGGCGCAAATTCTCAAAGGAAAGGGATTGAACGATCAGTGATTCAAGGAGAGAATAAATTGGCCAGGCAAAGAGTTAATTTTTTTACGTCAACTGCTTTTGTACCCCGATGTCAATCAAAAACTGACGTTCTATTCAGGATTCAGTCTGATATTTAGCATTAACCGGGATATTCTCTTTGTCCCATCGGGACAATTCTTAGGTAAAACTGTGTCAATGAAAAATCCAACGTTCCATCGGAACGTTTCGTGCAATTCGTTTCAAACGGAAGCACCAGGCGTTCCTACGGAACGTTGCTCGTCACCTCATGAGTTTTTACCTACGATGTGTTCCGCTGGAACACTAACACGTTTTGATATTACGCTTAATTTCATGAAAAGCCCGATTTCAAAGCTACAAGGTTAAACTCCGAAGATGTGACATAGAAACACATTTGCTTCAGCACCTAAATGTATTCCAAACCATTCCCGGACAGGCATGTTTCTTGTTTTATTGACTATTTTCAAGCAATAAACAATTTTAAACAAGCCACTCTTCCATGAAACTTTTTAAATGCGACCATTGCGGTCAGCCGGTCTATTTCGAAAATACTTTTTGTGTACAGTGCAATGCTTCGCTTGGTTTTGATCCCGTTCGAATGGACCTCGTAGCATTGCAGCCTGCTGAAGAAAATAGTTACACTATTCTTGATAATAAGGGGACGATCACCACCTCCACCGCCCGTTATAAATATTGTAGTAACAAACAATACAATGTTTGCAATTGGCTACTGCCAGATGATAGCGAAGGCGTGTTTTGCATAGCCTGTAATCTCAACCGCACTATTCCGGATCTTTCACAACCAGATCACCTCGGGAAATGGACCAGGATCGAAGTAGCCAAACACCGCCTTGTTTACTCTTTGCTTCGTTTTAAATTGCCGGTGGTCAGTAAATTCCAGGATGAGGAAAAGGGAATCGCATTTGACTTTATGGCTGAAAATAAGCAGGGAACCGAACGCTTACTGACTGGTCATGATCATGGATTGATAACGCTGAATATAGATGAAGCAGACGATGCCATCCGCGAAATGGCCCGCAACCAGATGGAGGAAGTGTACCGCACCGTTTTGGGGCATTTTCGCCACGAGATTGGGCATTATTACTGGGACCAGTTGATAAAGGATACGAGGCGACTGCCATCTTTCCGCGATCTTTTTGGTGACGAAACAACAGACTATGGCGAGGCATTGAAACAGCATTACAACAAACCGGCGTCAAATGCGTGGAGTGAGAAATTTATCAGTGCCTATGCCAGTGCCCATCCGTGGGAAGACTGGGCGGAAACCTGGGCGCATTACATGCATATCGTAGATACTATGGAAACCGCTTATTCTTTTGGGATGACGTTGAACCCAAGAGTAGCCGATCCGGATAATGAAATGAGTGCCCGGCTGAATATCGATCCTTATACTACTAAATCTATTGAAGACATTATTGAAAAATGGATTCCTCTTTCATTCGTGATGAATAGCCTGAACCGGGCCATGGGAATGAAGGATTCTTATCCTTTTGTGATCAATGAAGAAGTAAAAAGAAAATTGAGTTATATACATGAGACGATACGAGGTTGAAGTATACCGGCGCAACCGGGTAAATCAATATTCCAATCTCCTCACATCAACAGAAACTTTTAACTCATGCGGGCTGCTGCTCATGATCACTCCCTTGAGTGGAATGATGTCAAAGTAATCCCGACCCCAGCCGATGGTGATATATTGTTCATTTGCCAGTTGGTTATTGGTGGGGTCAAAATCCACCCAACCCTTTCCGGGAATGAATACGGAGATCCAGGCATGTGAAGCATCGACACCAACCAGTTTTTCTTTTCCCACTGGCGCCAATGTCTCCAGGTATCCGCTAACATACCTTGCGGGCAAACCCAGCGAATGAACACAGGAAATAGCGAAATGCGCAAAGTCCTGGCAAACGCCTTTTCTTTCTTTCATCAACACCGAAAGGGGAGTGGAGACCGTGGTAAAACCGGGAGTGAATTTAAAATCAGTATAAATGCGTTTTGTCAGATCAAATACCGCTTCAAACAAAGACCTGCCCGGAATAAATGATATTTCCGCGTATTTTTTTATATCATGAGTGGTGGCTGTTATCTGCGTGGGATGAGTGAATTGTTTGTCCGCCATAAACTCTCCCGTGGAATTAAACAGCATATCCCTCACCATCTCCCAACTTTGATCCGGGTAAACAGGTTTGGTACTCACGCCATTTATTTTCTCCACCTGAGATCGTACCGTCACAGTAAGTTCTTCATGTTCCTGTTCAATGACGAAATAATAAAGCTTGTTGCCAAAGAAATCCAGATGTTCTTCCAGTACTTCCGGCAAAGGGGAAATAATAATATTAAATGCCCTGCAGGTTTGTTTATCAGTATTGCGCGGCGCTAAGGCGGCGATATTATGGCAAAGGCTTACCTGTTCGTGATATTGATATTTGGTAGTATGTTCAACAGAATAGAGCATGGTTGATATTCAATGATCAGATAAGATTGGCGGTGAATAATTGTTTTTGTGTCTGGCTGTGTTTAAAATAGGTTTTGGATATCAGCATGGATGTATCAGCGATCAGGGTATATAATTTATCTAAAAAAATCCCCAGTGCGACATATTCTTTACTCTCCGGGTTATATTTTGTCAATGCGATAACATCCGCCAGCTTTAATAAAGAATCCGCTTCCTGTATATTTCGTTGTTTATTACTTAATTGAATTTCTTTTCCCTCTTTGGGCAAAAGTGAAATATATCGTTTTATTTTTTTTACCAAATAGGCCAGTGATTTGGGATAGTTGGTATCGAGCATCAGCAATTCCAATACCAACGGCAATTGCAAATGATCACGGTAAGTATAACGATAAGTAATTAAGCTTTGCCCGGCGATCATCACTGATTCGAGCAGTTCATGCTCCCCCTGCTCTTCCTGTTTTCTTTGAAATACACTTCTCAGTAAAGTGATCAGGTAAAGCGATTGCTCCAGTTTTCTACCGAGGTCCATGATATTCCATCCCTGCTCTCTACGAACACTTTCCCGGTTCATTCCCAGGAAAGCGAACATTGATGTGTTCAATGAATCGATACTGCTGATCATTTTTAAATGGTCTGTATGTGTATCTGTTTTTGCTTTATTCCATTCATCTTCCATTTGCCGCAGTACCCGCCACGTATCAAGCGCCCAGAAATTCCTTACACTGTAAACAGCGTTGTTCAATAAAGAAAGATTATGACTGAGACTTCCATTTCTTCTTCCGTTGTATAAAACATCAGTTAGCTCCGTCCAGGGCTTTGCATATAGCTCTTCTCTTTTTGCAGGACTAATTTCTTCAAAGAACCCGGGGAATGTATAGGTACACTGCGTTACTGTTTGCAACAATACGGCTTCCGAACTTTCATCATCAGTGACAAATGTTTTATTGCTTTGCAACAGTTTTTGCATAACAGTACGCTGCAGGCGGGCATTGTAAATAACTCTTTCGGTATAACGCCCCACCCAAAAAAGATTCTCCGCTGTATGGCTCGGCAATGATCTCTTCAATGTTTTATGCTGTAAAGATTCGCTGTTCAATTGCAGGCTGACCGGTTGTTCCTGTTCATCGTCTGAAGACAATACCCAGGTGTCTTTACTGATACCACCTGTTTGGTTAGAGATAATAAAACTATTAGCGCCGGTATTGGTACGAGTCAGGCCACCCGGCATAGCGATATAACTATTATTATGACTGACCAGGAAACTTCTGAAAAGTGAATGCCCCGCTACTATCTTTCCGTCCAACCAGGATGGGGTAGAAGAGAAATTAATTTTTTCCTGCCCCACATACAAGTAAGGATTCGCTTTTATTTGTTGGACTAATTCCGCTGCCTGCGCAATCGAAAGCGAAGCTCCATCAATAGCCGAACGTGTGCCGGCGATATTCCTGAAGATCTTTCTTACTACCAGTGTTTTTAAATTGGAGATCACATAATTCATTTCTTTTGGCTGTCCGCACCACCAGGTAGCGATCGTTGGTATGATCAGATCTGTTCCTAAGAAATGTTTAGCAACAGCCGGTAAAAAGGGTACGAGACCCGCACTTTCCACGATACTGCTGCCTAGGGGGTTGGCAATGGCTACATTTCCTTTTCTCACCACTTGCACAAGTCCGGGAATACCGAGTAATGAATCACTTTTCAATTCCAGCGGATCGCAATAGACATCATCCAGCCTTCTTAAGATCACATCTACTTTTTCCAAACCGTCAATTGTCTTTAGCCACACGAAGTTATCTTTTACCATCAGGTCATTGCCCTGAACTAAAGTAAGCCCGAGATACGCGGCGAGATAGGAGTGTTCAAAATAAGTTTCGTTATCCGGACCCGGTGTGAGTACAACTACCCTGGGATTATCTGAATTTCGCGGCGCAATATTGGTCAGTGCCTGTTGCAACGAATCAAAATAAGGTGATAATCTTTTCACATTTAAATTGGAAAACAGCTCAGGTAAAACACTTGACATCGCAAACCTGTTTTCCAATGCGTACCCGGCGCCGGAAGGAGCTTGCGTACGATCACTGATGATCCATAACCGTCCGTCAATACCACGGGCCATATCGGCGGCGTATAACACCAGGTGCTGTGTACCGGGCAATTTGATATTGACACAGCAACGAAGAAAGCCTGGATGCAGGTAGATCAATTCCTGGGGCAGTATCCCATTTTTTATGAGTGTTTGCGGTCCATAAATATCTTTTAGCAGCAGGTCAAATAATTCGGCACGTTGTACCAATCCTGCATTGATCGTTTCCCATTCCTGCGCTGTGATGAGTTGTGGAATAGGATCCAGTTCCCAGGGACGTGTTTGTCCTGA
Source organism: Chitinophagaceae bacterium (assembly GCA_031412015.1). Taxonomy (GTDB): domain Bacteria; phylum Bacteroidota; class Bacteroidia; order Chitinophagales; family Chitinophagaceae; genus Terrimonas_B. The sequence goes on along the minus strand of JANOCH010000452.1, from coordinate 477 downwards.
AGGATCATTGTAAATATTGTACGCAACTCCATTTTCTTTTAGTAACCGGAGTATGTCGACATTGCGGTTTTGTAATTCTTTATATCCGAGTTGATGAAGGGAAGAGAAAAACGTCTGCCAGTCGGGTCGTATAATAGTGCCATCGGAGAATAATTCGTTGTAAGAACTAAGGGCCGGAATATATTGTTGAAGCAGCGAATTGATTGCTGGTTGATCGGGCATGTTTGTCGTAAAGCTTTGGTGGCTAAAAATACGGAAATAAATAGTTTCCGGGCGTTCCTGCTTCGGGCTATCGGTGCTTTATGGCGTGGATTTTGGTTTATAGGGCTGGCCTTTAACTTTTTCAGGATGAAAGAAAAAATTATAAACATAATCAAAATTGAAATGGTGAATGATGGCGTCCTGCTGTTGTTGTTCCAAAGCATCCCCGGGATAATAGTCCCAACTGACTAGTATCCATTGTGGCTTGTCTTTTTT
>JANOCH010000451.1:0-4228 GCA_031412015.1 Chitinophagaceae bacterium | reverse complement strand
GCGGGTTTTCGGGTTTACAAATTGCGGTAAAGCTTGCTTAACTTTTGCAAGCTGTAAATTTACAAATACTTAACTTCTTAGGAGATTAAAAGTTTATGAATTATGGACAAAGATGAAAGCCTGTTTATAAAAAATCGCCGTTGATCATCACCTTGTCGATATGGTCTGTTCCGAAGGCGTATGGCAAGTAGGCAAGCGAAGGAACGGGTTTGGTAAAAATAAGATTAGCTTTTTTGCCAACAGTGATACTTCCAATCTCGTCTTGCAGTTCCATAGCGTAAGCGCCATTGATAGTAGCAGCATTGAGCGCTTCTTCGGGAAGCATTTTCATTTGAATACAACTCATCGCTACAACAAGATTCATATTTCCGCTTGGAGATGAACCGGGATTAAAATCCGTTGCCAGCGCAATCGCCGCTCCAGCATCAATTAATTTTCGGGCTGGCTGAGAGGGCATTCGTAAAAAGAATGCTGCGGTGGGTAAAAGAGTTCCGATGCATCCGGAAATAGATAGATCAGTAATTTCCTTCTCAGTCATCGTTTCGAGGTGATCAAGGGAAATGGCTTTTAATTTTATTCCAGTCTCAATACCGCCAATACTGTTCAGTTGATTGACATGTAATTTTGGTTTTAATCCATAAGCCATTCCTGCTTTACCTATAACTTCTGTTTCTTCTGGTGAAAAGAAACCCGTTTCGCAAAACACATCGATATAGTCGGCAAGTTTTTCACCGGCAATGACCGGCAACATATCGTTTATGATCTGATCAATATACCCTTTGTGATCTTCTTTGTACTGCTGCGGATAGGTATGTGCCCCCAGGAAAGTAGCTTTAATGCTCAACTTTGACCTATCTTTTAGCTTCTTTATCACCCGCAGCATTTTCAATTCGCCTTCAACGGTTAATCCATAACCGCTTTTTATTTCGATGGCGCCGGTTCCCAACTTGCTTACTTCTTCCAATCTTTTCCAGGCAAGACTGAATAAAACATCTTCAGAAGTTTCATTTAGTTTGGCGGCGGAATTTAAGATACCCCCGCCCTTTGCCGCGATTTCAGCATAACTCAGGCCATTGATCTTGTCAATAAATTCATTTTCACGACTGGCGGCAAAAACAAGATGTGTATGCGAATCGCACCAGGCCGGAAGAATAAATTGACCGGAAGCATCGATGGATTGTGGGAAGTCCGCTGCACGATGGACGATTTGTGACATTTCTCCGTATTCTGCTATTCTGCCATCGGTAACAACGAGGTATGCATTTTCGATGCTGGGGAGCTGAGACAGTGCTTTACCACGCAGCAATTGATTTTCTTCGCGGGTATTGACCAGTAACCTGATGTTGGAAATTAGCGTTGAGGACATGGGTGAAAGTTAGGAATTTATTTCGGCCTCATCCCGACCTTCTCCGACGGAGAAGGCCATCTTTACACAGCCCTCGCTTTTCGAGGATGCTGTTTACAATGGTGAACTCTAAAAAAATGTTGGCCATAGGGCCTCACCTAACCTCTCCCAAGGAGAGGAACAAGGCACAGCCCACGCCTTTCGGAAATACTGATAATGGTTAGAGTCTTCAAAAATGTTGTGCAGAGATCCAAAGTTGGTGTGGTAGTTATGTAGTTTGGTTTTGCAACAAAGCACCGTTCCTTCTCTTTTGGAGAAGGGATAAGAGGGATGAAGCCGCATAAAAAAAGAGCTCTTTGCAGAGCTCTTACCAAGTACAGTTTAATATTTTAGACGATTACCATCTTTTATTATCAGAACGGGCTGGTTTTTCCCTGGCTTCGGAAACAGACATCGAACGACCGTCTGCATCTTTACCATTAAGTCCCTGGATCGCTTCATTGGCTTCTTTGGTAGAAGACATTTCAACAAATCCAAATCCACGACTGCGACCTGTTTCACGATCAATGATCACTTTGGCTGAAGATACAGCGCCGAATTTTTCAAACATCTGTCTCAGGTTGTCATCAGTTGTGTTGAAACTTAAATTAGAAACGTACAAATTCATAAAACAAAATTTAAAATAAAACAATAAAATACATATGAGGGAGAATGAAACCAAGGAGTAAAGAAGAGGTAAATGTTACTGGATCGAAGAGTAAGAATTTGCGCAGATCTGATACTTAATGTTAACATGACTCACCGTCACCGAATGAAGGTAGCGAATTAAACCGGAAACAGGACTTTTTATTTCAAATCCGTCAATTCCCTGCGATAATCGTACTGCAGATCTTCGTGCAAAGTGTCCAGCACCGCTTCTATTTTTTTCAATTGTGACTGGTAAAGGTTATTGATCACTGTGTTATGAAAGACGGGAATACCAGAATCGTTAAGCGCCTGGCAGAAATAAATTCTTAGCTCCACCTCAGTTTGCTTTGATCCGCTGTAGCGGCAATACTTATTAATTACCCGGATGATCTTTCGCAGGCTCTTTTTGGCGAAATATAAATGGGACTGATTGATCTCTGCGAAAAGCTCATCTATTTCCTTTTTTACACCCTGGATATATCCTTGTTCATCGTGCGCCTCAAATAAGAGATAAGTCAGCAATTCCTTATTTTCTTTTTTGAACTTCCCTAATCGTAAGCATAACTCCACCAGTTCCCCCGGCTTCACCGTTGACAGTTCCTGTTTTATTTCATGTATCGTTGCGGCTTTCATAGCGGCGAAGATATTTATTTGACATGATGTATGGTTTTGCCGGTAAGGAAGAAAAAGACGGGAAGTAATTTGTTAATACATTTCGATACTTCCCACCTTACCGGCAAGCAGCAACTGATCTATTTTCTTATTTCCAAACTGATATAGCTGTTCCAATATTTTGTTCGTGATATTTGCATCTTTAATTCAAGAACGGAAATATGCGGGTAGCGATAAATGGTATGGGTCGGATCGGGCGTCTTCTTTTCAGGCGATTGGTGGATCATCCGGGGATAGAACTGGTAGCGGTCAATGATATTATGCCGGTGGATAACCTGGTCTACCTGTCAAAATATGATTCGATATATGGCACATACGGCCATGATATGGCAGTGGAAGAAAATTTCATAGTAGTAGCCGGGAAGAAGATACGGGTGTTCCAGGCTGATCATCCATCAAAACTTCCCTGGAAGGAATTGAACATTGACGTGGTGCTGGAGAGTTCCGGCAGGTTTTCGGGCAAAGCAGCCGCGGAAGAACATTTAAAAGCAGGCGCTAAAAAGGTTTTGCTTTCCACTACCGGTTCTGATGATATACCGTTAATGATCTATGGATTTAATCAAACCGGTTTGACAGCAGATCAACACATTATTTCACCAGGGGGTTGTATGACCAATTGCTCCGTGCACCTGCTCTACATTTTAAATGCGATCGGGATCCAATCGGCGCAAATAAATATTCTTCACTCTTATACAAGCCGGCAGGAGTTAGTAGACGCATCACATAAACAATTTCGTCGCGGAAGAGCGGCAGCAGAATCCATTATCCCGGTGGAAATTGATCTGCATCATTCCATAGAAAGGCTGATGCCGGCCATGAAGGGAAAAATAGCGGCCTTATCAACAAGAATACCTGTAGCGAATGGAGCCATGGCTGATTTTACCGTTCAATTAAGCGTTCCGGCGACCGTGGAGCAAGTGAATAATTTATTTAAAAAAGCGGCGCAAACCGAATACAAAGGAATACTTGGCTATACAGAAGAAGAGTTGGTGTCGTTGGATATCAAGGGCAATACTCATTCCTGCATCATTGATGGTACGCTGACCTCGATAGTGGGCAATCACCTGAAAGTGATCGCCTGGTTTGACAACGAATATGGTTTTACCAGCCGTATGATCGATTGGCTGGAATACTGGAAAAAGCTGATTTGACAGCAGACGTTAAAATTACCAGGCAATCCTGCCGCGGTTGCTGCTGAATACCAAAACTGCTTTTCTTTGCTGTATGGAATTCTTTGTCAGCAAACAATCCATTGTAAGAGAGATATGGGGTAAAAGCGATACAATACTGTTTGTATTCGCCGGTGCCTCCGCTGAATTCGCGTTGAATAAAGCGGTGGACTGGCTCTATTTTACCGGTCGTCTTCCTGCTGATCCATTGGGTCGGCTATTTTCAACGGTAATGTATGCGCGGCAAATTGTTTTTTCAGAAACAGAAGCGGCCAATAAAGCCATTGATAAAATAAGCGCTATACATGCTGGCGTTGAAAAAAGTCGTGGTGCCCAAATACCCGACTGGGCTTAC
>JANOCH010000450.1:0-8961 GCA_031412015.1 Chitinophagaceae bacterium | reverse complement strand
CTTTCTTATCCCGTTTTTGACGAAACCAATCTCAATTTATCTTAAGCACCGGCATGTTCAAAATCCTGACAAGTCTTACGTTTTTGTATGCACTGGCTATAGTGGTATTGCTACTGTATGGCTTTTTGTACTACAGGAATTTTGAAAAGGGCCACTACCAGCGCAGGCAATTCCCTATCGTATTTTTTATTATCAGTGCTGCTTGTTTCTCTTTCCTGTGGATCAATATACATGCTCCTTTGAAATTAGAGACATTCAGTAACCTGGATCATTATTTTCTCCGGCATGATGGGTTTGATGTAAATAAAAAAATAGAGCTGGGTCAATCAGATACCGCTAACTACCGCAATAGTTCTTTCAACCGGTTTTTGTTTGCAAAAAAAAATGACCAGGTTGCGGTAGATGCAGTTTATTCAGAAGACCCCTTGTACCTGGAAGGAGCAAACGGCTATCGCATTTTGTCTGTTAACTATCCCGCTACCGGTAAAATTGTTTCTTTTCAGTGCACTGGAATAATGGTAAGTATCCAGGTAAAGCAAGATGGTCTGGTTGAATTGAAAACCGGTGAAGAAGTATTTAGTAAGAAACGGGTGATAAAAAAAGCTATTTCTGCCTGGAACATTTTCAGGGATGACGATGCTTTTATCAATTCCTCCCAATATAATGATCAAAAACTGGTCGCCTGTTTAAATAATATTTTATTGATCAGGGATGACGTGTCGAGGAAAAAGGCCGGGGAGCTAAAATATTTTTTTTCGGGACGATTGTTTCGCTATGCCGATATGGTCAGGCACGAGGGAACCAACCTCCGGTTGAAAGACCTGCAGTTTGCTGCATCCCTGACCGATGAAAGCAACTTTGCCTGGGGAATAGGCTTCCTGGAAAATAACCGCAACCAGTTTCGTTTGAAGTATGCCGGAAACGACAGTTTTTCTATATTCAACCGTTACCCGGTGGCCTATCCCTTGACAGAAGAAGATCGTAATGACTGGACCCCTCATACCGTTACTAAATTTCTGCTATCGGATGACAGGGATATGCATGCTATTCCTTCTGTATTTAAGGAAGGGTTTTTGTTTTCATCTTTTGATACAGACAAGGGGTTTAATTTTTCGCCAATATTGCTGACTTATCAGAAGGCCGGTAAGAATGATTCCTTACAATTGAAAGTTCAGCGACTGGATAATTTAAAAAGAAGTATTGAAGTAACGGGAAACAAGCTGCTCTTACCCGCCAGGTCCGCTGATTTCAATTGGGCATTTTCGATCCGAAATACCTATGACTGGGAATTTGGAAGCCGCATACTTTCAGATACAGGCTGGCAACAATTGATCTTTGGCAGCCTTGGTTTATTTTTTTTACTGATATTTTTTACTTCGTTGGTGAAGCCTGCCGGTCAGCAAAGTTGGGTATGGCAGGTATTCTCTTGCATCGCCATGGTTTTATTGACTACCCGGTTTTTGCTTTACTGGAGATATAAAAGCTTTCCGCCTTATGAAGGGATGGATCTTCCTTCGCAACAACAATTGCAAAGCTTCTCTAATTTTGGTATCATCATTTTTGCCACCGTGTTATTAGGTTTGATTTTTGGTTATCCTTTTATTAGATATGCCGGTACTTCTTTGAGAAAAGTGGCGGCTAAACTTTTCAACAGCTCTTTTGATACTAATCACGATAGTAATGGCGTAGCTAAAATTATAAGGTTTGATAAATTGCCCGGTAGGTTTGCCTTTATTCAGCGAATGAATAAGAGAACGGTGTTTTTTATTACCTGGTTATTGATCCTATTTATTTCTGGAGGAATCGCCGCTCTTAATGATTTTGATGCGGGTGTTTGCCGGCACCTTGCTATCGCTTTAATGATCACGTATTTCGGGTATTTATTTTTCTCTTACAAACATTCTCCATTAGTAGCATCAGCTGGCGAAAGCTGGTGGGGAATCGGTACAGGCAAAACGCTTGATATACTCATTAGCAACCCGGTTAAAATACTATTATCCATAAGCCTGCTGGCGTTGTTTGCATTTATCGATATCGGTTTCGCAATCGTCTTCCTTAATTTTTTGCTTTTTAATGAGGCCTTTTTATGTTTCAATTACGGCATAGCGGGTTTGTCAGCCGGAAGTAAACGAAATGCTGCCATCTTCGGCACTGCGGGCCTTGGGTACTTATTATTTTTTGTACTCAACTTGTTATATGCACCATACGTATTTAAGTTTTTACTAAACATGGCACAGCCAATGTATGTGGCAGGGTATATTTTATTCGCCATCGGCATCGCTTATTTAATAACCCGGCTTTTGGTCCGGGTACCCGTTCGTAAAAAAATAATTGCCGGCTTTGCCTCGGCGGTCGTTTTGTTTTGCATTGCCTTCTTCTTTTTCCCCAAAGAAAGAATACTTGATAAAGCGTCGATGACGAAATACAGGATCGATGTATTGACCACGCCCGTTGATAAAGCCATTGCTTCAGCCTATGAAGAGGGGAAAACCTATGAGCCAGTTATAAGGGCGGCGCAAAACCAGTGGTTCATTAATACATTTATTCACGAAGAGAATAATCCACAGGTTCAGTCAGCGGGATTCAATCTGCTGACTCATGCTCCACAAAATAAAGGGGCGAAATATAATGCCCAAGCGACGGACCTGGTAACAAGCCGGTTCCTGGTGGCGGAACATGGTAAATGGTCTGTATTATTATATGTAGTTCTCCTGATGTTGCCAGCCCTGATGTTCGCCACTTTTTATAAGTTGTATCCTGATTTTACCAACCGTACCAATGCTAATTATCCAACGATCACGGTTGGCTTTGCCATCCTGAATTACCTGCTCATTACCGCCTTGCTGGTGATATTGGCTGCTACGGGTCGTTATATCTTTTTCGGTCAGGATCTTCCTTTTGGAAGCATATTAAGTAAGCAATCTATCCTTTTCCCGTGCATACTTATTCTTGGAATAGTGTTACTTTTTAAACGTATTCCGCAAGAACACTATGCCAACCGGAAAAAGGCAATACCTGCTGTGATCATCTTTTCACTACTTTTTCTTTTGTTGTTTTTTGTAAAGCCAACATTTAATAAGAATAAGGAGTTTGCGGTCGAAAACCTGGTAAAGGAAATGGACTCTTATATCCAGGTGCGGCTTCAACCTATAGTTGATTATTTTGATACGGCTGCCGCGACAAAAAGACTTTCAATTGCCAATAAAGACAAGTTATTCAGCGATTCGTTAAGAAAAATGTTAGCATCGGGTGGATTGACCGATGGTAATAAATTTTTTGCAAGGGAGATCAATGCTTATGCACGGTCAGGTTTCTCACGGCACCTGGATCAGCGGCGAATGTTATACCTCGATCTGTATTCAGGTACTCCTCAATTGGCGGTCAATGACAATTATTTTAGGGTGGAGCCACCGCCGCATCTTCAACAATCATGGCAGGGCCATGTTTTAGGAGATACATCGATTTATAATATTGGTTTATGGGATGCGAATACCGGATCGGTCAATTCCAAACGACTTAACAGTTTTACTAACAAACCCGATTGGAGCATTAGCAATGAACTCCAACTTTCATTCAGAAATCCTGGTGACGAAAACATTTTCCGGGAATTATATTTATTTAACCGGTCTAAATCAGTTTTGAATGTAAAGGACGGGGATCAAATAATTGCATTACGGTCAAATGATAGTCTAAAACTTTGTAATCCCAGCCACTTTATTATTACAGATTCGACCTCTAACAGCGAACGGGTTCTTACTGTGGAGCCTGATGCATTCATGAAAAATTATTATGTGAATGGCAGCCGTTACTATGTATATCCAATGAAGGATCGTTTTATCTGGGCGAGAAATTTCGCGGAAGCTGTATCATCCGATTATACTGCGGCCGGCCAAACAAAAAGTAATGCTTTTGTTTCGTTCGATTTTGAATTAATGGATTCGCTTTCGTCAAAAATCCAGGCGATGATGTCGAAAGATACAGCCTATAAAAATGGCGCTGAGTATGGAATTTGTATTGCTGATGGCAATGGCCGCCTGGTTGCTTTAACAGATCATATAAAAGGATTAAACCGGCCAGACCCGAACGATAAGGCTGGCTTCAGTACGGTGATCGTGGGCGAAAATGGTTTTGTCTCACAATCTTTATTGAGAAAGCAGATCGGTAATATTAATTTACTTCGCTTAAACCCGGGCCCTGGTTCTACGCTGAAGCCGATCGTTTTTTCCGCCATTGCTTCGCAGCTAAGCTGGAACTGGGATGCATTTGCCGCGGAAGGATTTTCAGAAAAGCAGCATTTTTATGGCGGCGAGAAAGTTCCGGAATATGATTTTGAAAAAAGTAATGGGCGGATAAATAAAGTAACAGATTATTTAAAGTATTCTGATAATTATTATCATTCCAATGTACTGTTGTTAGGATCTTATCCGAAACAGGATCCAGCCTTGATCTTATCAAAGTTCTTTGCCGAAAAAAATCCCGGAACTGCTTTGCACTGGCCATATTTTACCTACACCGGTAAACAATACTGGCTGAATGGATTTCAAAACTGGCCTGGATATGTAAACCGGGAAGCTAATTTCGGTTTAGATAGTTCTTTTACTTCCATTGGTCTGTTTAATAATTACGGTATCTATAATCATTCTGTTGATAAAGGATTTGATATGTTCGGCTCATCCTATGATTCGTCACTTTTTTTGAATGCATATACGAAGTCGGGATTTATCCTGCCGGAATATTCGCTTTTTGATCAGCAGGGAGAGAATGTAAATCATCGAATACCCTATGATATGTTTACCAGTTGTTTTCGCGGGCATGTAAAAGGAAGCAGCCAGGTAATGATGGCCCCCGCAAAAATGCTGGAAGCATACGGTAAATTGATCAGCCAGAGCAGGAATTACTCTTTGACGTTAAATCCTTATGCTACCGCTTCAGCCTTTTCTGCTTTTGATGTTGACAATACCATCCCTTACAACAGCTACCTGTCCATTATAAGGGAAAATGTTTTTAAAGGAATGCGAGAGGCATTGTTTACAGGCACAGCCGCCAGGTTGGGAACTATGCTAAAAGATGGAGCGCCTTATTATTATTATGCAAAGACGGGTACAACGGGTGATGATGAAGTAAAAACAAAATCAAAACTGTTTACCGTGATCATTTCGTCCAAAGACGTCACTGATCCTGATTTTAATTTCCGGAATAATAATTTTTATACGATCTATTTTACTTCGCAAAACGGGCCATCTAAACAAAACGAGGAATTCCAGGCTGAAGTGATCCGGTATTTACAACAATCGCCTGCGTTTAGCCGATATATGAAGAACCAAAGAAAAGGGGCAGCCGAATAGACTACCCCTGGCTATCAATTTTCGTAGCTACTGCGATAAAAATCAATAGTTCTCTTCCATAAATCCCGATGGGTTGTTGTCGGGACCGTACGCATTATCACTCCTGTTCCTAAAAATTCTTCCATAAGAATCCATCAGATCATTATGTTTAGCAAACGCCGCTCTTTTATTATTCATTTCCAAACACAGTTCAGCCTCGATTTCTTCCGGCGTCTTTAAATAATTATTAATAGGGTCGATAGGTTTTTTTTCTAAACGGATATTTTTATCCTGTGGAGTAGTGACAGCAAACGTGCTGATTTCCACAAATGAAACTGGCATTTCCATCTGCATGGTTTCGGTGTTATTCATACTGGCAATTTGTAAAAAGACTAAAAAAGTCATGCCGGAATTTCAATAAATGCCTTAGGATTGAAAATCATCGGGTTGTAAATATTACGTTTGACGCATGTTAAGTAAGAGAATAGTTAAAAGGGAAAGATGTAGAAGAATTTGCTGCCGGTTCCCGTGTGGCAGGGGTAATAATTTTCCCTGCCTGGGTTTGCACGTTTGTTCATTTGCTGAAATAAAAATCCCTTCAGTTTCCTGAAGGGATCTCGTACGAACGATAAAATATTTTGCTTATTGCTTTTTTGCTTCAGCTGCTACTACTTCCCCGGTGATATGAAGTGTTTTGGGTTGTTCAATACCAGCCAGCTTTATATACACATCTTTTGTAAAGGGTTGTACCGCGGCGGCATTATACTGAACCTTTATTTTAGCGGTAGCGCCGGGGTTGATAGGCTTCTCAGGCTTTTCCGGAACGGTGCAACCGCAGGATGCAGAAGCGTTCTCCACTACAAGAGGTTTGTCACTGATGTTGGTGATCTCAAAAAAGTAAGTAACCGGTACTCCTTGTTTGATCTTACCGAAATCATGTTTTTCAGTGTTGAACTTTGCTACATCATCGGCTTTAAGCTGGGCGGGTGCTTGTGCCATTACAGCCATACTAAATACAATTGCAGAGGCGAAAAGGAAGATCTTCTTCATCTTGGTATAATTTTAAAGTGTTTGTTTTTTTAAAAATTGAACAGATGCGTTGGCAGGAGCAGAGCCTTCGGGAGCTTTCCACACCGTGCCTTTTATCATCAGTTGTTTAGTTTGATTAGTATTATAAGTTATAGTGATCGGTTTGGTGAATCCGCCTTCCGCAGCAGCGTTATAGCCAACTTTTATAATGGCAGTGGCACCGGGAGCAATGGGTTCATGACTCCATTCCGGGGTAGTACAGCCGCAACTGGCATGGACATCATCCAATTTAAGAGGCTCTTTTCCGGTGTTTACTATTTCAAAATTATAGTACACCGGCTTACCCTGCGGAATTTTACCAAAGTCATGTTCTGCCTCATTAAGTTTCAGTACATCCGGGGCAGGTGCAGGGAGAGGAACCGTGGTGGGAGTGGTCTGTGCGCCGGCAAAAAAGAAAGCCACCAGCAAAACAAAGAGGGTCGGTATTTTTTTCATAAATAGCTCTTTTGGAAGGTTCAAATTTACACGAAAGATGGAAGATTGCAAACATTGGTTGCAGACCCTGAAAGGCAATTTTCAGAAAAAGTTCAAATGAGCTTAATCTCCTTATTTTTGCCACATGGACAATCCAACTCCATTAACGATGGCGGCTGATGCAAAATTGTCTTTCGACAAATTCAGGGAAGAAATAGTCAATGACTATCGCATCGCCTGTATCAGCCGGGAAGCCAGTTTGTTAGGCCGCAAGGAAGTGCTCACCGGCAAAGCAAAATTCGGCATTTTTGGCGACGGAAAAGAGATAGCCCAGATCGCTATGGCCAAGTTTTTCCAGGATGGAGATTTCAGAAGCGGCTATTATCGTGACCAGACCTTTATGTTCGCCACGGGCCTGGCGACAGTGGAACAATTTTTCGCCCAATTGTATGCCGACCCGGATATCAATAACGATCCCAATAATGCCGGCCGGCAAATGGTGTGTCATTTTTGTACTCCCCTGACCGATGAAAATGGAGAATGGCGCAGTTTGGCAAAGACAAGGAATATCGCCAGCGATATGGCGCCAACTGCCGCGCAAATGCCCCGTTCATTGGGACTGGCGCTGGCATCAAAACTTTTTCGTCATGTAGACGAGCTCAGGCAATTTGACGGACTTTCCGATAACGGTAGAGAAGTCTGTTTTACTACTATCGGTGATGCCTCTACTTCGGAAGGCCATTTTTGGGAAACGGTCAATGCGGCCGGAGTGCTCCAGGTACCCCTGGCAATCTTTGTATGGGATGATGGGTATGGAATTTCTGTCCCAAAAAAATTTCAAACGACCAAGGGATCAATATCGGAGGCCCTGAGTGGTATGCAAAAAGAAGAAGATACCAACGGTCTTAATATTTATAAAGTAAAGGGCTGGGATTACGCCGGGATGTGCGAGGTCTTTGAAGAAGGACTGCGGCTGGCGAGGGAAACGCATACACCTGTGTTGTTTCATGTAGATGAAATAACACAACCCCAGGGACATTCTACATCCGGAAGCCATGAGCGATATAAAACCCAGGACCGTTTGGCATGGGAAAGAGATTGGGATGGATTGAAAAAAATGCGGGAATGGATCATTGAAAACGCCCTAAGTGATGAAGAGGAAATAGAGGAAATTGAAAGGCAGGCAAAAATTGAAGTGAAGGTAAGCAAAGAGCGTGCATGGCAAAAGTACCTTGATCCGATAAAACTCCAGGTAAATAAAGCCGTTGATCTGATCGGTAACATGACCGGAGCTTCAGCGGCACATACTGACGATCTGCGAAGAATTGTGACCAGTCTTTCATTGAATCGCGAACCCTTACGCAGGGATGTAATGAAAGCTTTACATAATGCTGTCAGTCTTGCCGGAAACAATGAAGCCGCGGTGGCGGTTACGGATTATTATAATGAGCTTCTTGCCGAAAATAAGAACTTGTACAATACTCATTTATACAATGAGGGAGTTAAAAGTGCATTGAAAGTGCAGGAAGTAAAAGCTGAGTTCGATACCGATGCACCGGTAATCAATGGATATGAAGTGTTGAACAGGTTCTTTGATCAACTATTCAGTTCCAATAAGAAAGTCGTAGCGTTTGGAGAAGACCTTGGCCAGATAGGTGATGTGAACCAGGGGTTCAGCGGTTTACAGGCTAAGTATGGTGACGACAGGATCTTTGATACGGGTATCCGCGAACTATCCATTATGGGACAGGGCATTGGACTTGCCTTGCGTGGATTAAGACCTATTGCGGAAATACAATACATAGATTATTTATTATATGGTCTTCAACCGTTGAGTGATGATGTGGCAACATTGCACTACAGAACCTGTGGTCAGCAAAGCTGTCCGTTGATCGTTCGTACAAGGGGCCACAGATTAGAAGGAATCTGGCACAGCGGTTCTCCAATGGGGCTGATCATTAATTCACTTCGTGGTATGTATGTCTGTGTACCAAGAAATATGGTACAGGCGGCTGGCATGTATAATACGTTATTGAGGAGCAATGACCCTGCGATCATTATTGAATGCCTGAATGGTTACCGGTTAAAAGAAAAATTGCCTTCCAATCTTTTGGAGATGACGGTTCCTTGAGGT
>JANOCH010000449.1:0-3188 GCA_031412015.1 Chitinophagaceae bacterium | reverse complement strand
ATTCTGGTAGGTCATATTATTTGCCAGTTGGTGGAAGAAAAAATATTCAACACCCCAAACCCTGATCCTTCGACAGGCTCAGGACGACTTTAGAAACTTTATGGCTGAAAAATCTTTAAGTGAACCGGGCCGTCAAAACTCTTTTGCCACAGGCGGAGATGTGAGTCAAGCAATAATTTTAGCGGGTGGTTTAGGCACAAGACTCCGATCGGTGGTAAGTGATCTGCCAAAATGTATGGCCCCTGTTGCGGGAAGGCCATTTTTATTTTATGTTATCAATTATCTCCGGTTGCAGGGCGTAGAGAAATTTATTTTCTCATTGGGTTACAAACATGAGATCATTGAAGATTATTTAAAAGATCAATTTTCAACACTACATTATCAATGCTTCGTTGAGGAAGAACCGTTGGGAACCGGTGGGGCCATTCAACTGGCTTGTCAAAAAGCAACTGAAAAAAATGTGATCGTGGTAAATGGCGACACGCTTTTCAAAATAAATGTCGCCGATGTTTTTTCTTGCCACATCGAAAAGGAAGCTGAATCCACTTTATCACTAAAACCGATGCAGCGTTTTGACCGTTATGGCGTAGTTGAATTGAATGATAAGGCATCAATAAAAGAATTTAAGGAAAAACAGTTTTATGAAAACGGTCTTATCAATGGCGGTGTGTATGTTTTAAACGTGGGGAAATTCCTCGCTAAAAAATTTCCTTCAACATTCTCCTTTGAAAAAGACTATCTCGAACAATATTACCGGCAAGGCAAAATCTATGGTATCGTGCAGGATAATTATTTTATCGATATCGGCATTCCTGAAGATTACCAACGGGTGCAGGAGGAATTGAAACAGCCTCCGTTTAATGTTCATTTAATCGATAAAAGCTGGACCTTATTTTCGGACCGCGACGGCGTTCTCAACGAGGATAAAGTTGGAAGCTATATTTTTCATCCGGGTGAATATGTTTTCTATGAAGGCGTGCCTGAAGCTTTCAGATTATTCAGTGAAAGATTTGGCCGCATTATCATCGCTACCAATCAACGCGGTGTTGGCCGGGGTCTGATGACCATTGAGGATCTTGACGCCGTTCATAAAAAAATGTTGGCCGGTATTGAAGAAAAGGGTGGAAGGATCGATGCCATCTTTTATGCCACTTCTATTGACAATGACGATCCGGTTCGCAAGCCGAACGTCGGTATGGCTTTTAAAGCCACGCTGCAATTTCCTGAGATCGATCTGTCAAGGTCCATTATGATAGGTAACAATATCAGCGACATGGAGTTTGGCCGTAATGCCGGCATGTATACGATCTTTCTGAAAACCACCATACCCGATGTCGAAATCCCCCATCCGGCTATCGACCTGGCTTTTAACTCACTGACTGATTTTGCCAAAGCTTTATGAGCTTTTACAAAATTTTAAATGGCTTTGCCCGTTATGGGGTGGTTCGCCTGTTTTAACATTCATTTTAAGCATTGGTAATAAGAACAGACATACTGATTAAGGCTTAATTTTACATATCATGAAATTTAATTCCCTGGGATCAACAATACCTTACCTGTTACTCCTTTTTACAAGTATCCTGTTTCTTTCAAATGACGGCTACGCACAAGTTATTTCAGCAGCCGATAAGAAAAAACTGGTAGCCAAAGAAGATACGTTGAAAGAGTATGCCCGCTACCTGGTCACCGACAGCCTCACCGAGGATCGGATGGTATCGGACAGCATCTTTACCCGCACCCTGGTCAGAGCGTTACAAATCAGAAATTCTTTTTATTATCCTTTTGATTCGGTACTGGGTGTATCCAGGCTGTACGCCCCGGATAGCAGTTTCAGGATATTTACCTGGAACATACTCTACGATGATTTTTATTCGCGGCAGAAAGGAGCTATTCAAATGCGAACAAAAGATGGCTCGCTAAAATTGATTCCCCTCAGAGATGTTTCGGAATTCACACAAAACGCCATGGATTCTGTTCGCGGAAAAGGCAACTGGATCGGCGCTATTTATTACAACATCATCAAAACACAACATAAAGGAAAGAATTTTTATGCCCTGTTTGGGATAGATTACAATACCATCCGGAGCACCAAAAAATGGATAGAAGTGCTAACGTTCAATGAAAAAAATGAACCGGTGTTTGGCGAACCCTTATTCAGTTACGAGCAGGACAGTATCAAAAAAGCGCCACAACATCGCTTTGGGCTTGAATACAAAAAAGACGCGAGAGTATTGGCCAACTTTATTGAGGAAGTGAATATGATATTAGTTGATCATCTTATATCCGAATCGGACGAACCGGAAAATAAGTGGACCATGGTGCCTGATGGCGACAATGAAGGATTCAAATGGGAGAATGGTAAATGGATACACGTAGATAAAGCCTTTGATTTTAAGATCGATATGAAAGGCGTGGATCCTTATCTTGGCAAGCCACCCGTTGGTGAACCTATCCTTGACAATAAAGGAAACAGGGATGATAAAAAACTCCAGGAAAAATCCGAAAAGAATAAAACAAAAGAGAACCGTCAGGTCAATTACGATAACTAACCCAAACGAAATTTTTGCGCGATAAATTCGTGAGATATTTTAATCATTTGGTCAAACAGTATATTATTAAAATTTAAAATAACTAAAGTTTTTACAAATATTCATATTGTTTTAAATCAATTTGAAAGAAGAAAAAGTGGAATGCGCCGAAATAGTTTTGATTCTTTAGTCTCCGGCAATGCCAATTTTGGTTTTGCGTTAAAATTACAAAACGAGGTCATTTATAATTGCAGAATATTCGTATCAAGTTACAATACCACTTATCCTGCCAAGCATCCAAAATTGGTTGTAATATATAAATAATATCCAACCACCACACCTAATAAAAAAAAGCGAAGTATCATCTTCGCTTTTTTTTGTGAGTATGCTATTTTAAATCATTTAGCCTGTAAAAATAAAACAGGCATCAAACTTTGATGCCTGCCCCAACTATTACTCTAAATTCATAACTCATAATTCATAATTCTAATCGTCCAACTTCAACACCGCCAGGAACGCTTCCTGCGGAACCTCCACATTCCCGATCTGCCTCATCCTCTTCTTACCTTCTTTCTGCTTCTCTAATAGTTTTCTCTTACGGCTGATATCACCACCATAACATTTAGCGGTTACATCTTTGCGCATGGCGGAGATCGTTTC
>JANOCH010000448.1:0-2711 GCA_031412015.1 Chitinophagaceae bacterium | reverse complement strand
ATAAGAACGGAAAACCTGTTCGCGACCAGGATGGCGATATCATCGATAGAAAAAAGTATAAGCAGGGAATGGTATTCCGCTGCAATCCCGATGGCTCGCAGGTTGAGTGCTTGGGTCAGAATTTTCGTAACCCGTACGAAGTTTCCGTTGACAGTTATGGCGGCTTATGGCAAAGTGATAATGATGATGATGGTAACCGCGGCACAAGAATAAATTATGTTATGCCTTATGGTAATTACGGATACACGGATGAAATGACCGGCGCGGGCTGGCAGGCTAATCGTACTAATATTGAAGATTCTATTCCCCTTCGTCACTGGTACCTGAATGATCCCGGTTCCGTGCCCAACTTATTGCAAACCTTCGCCGGTTCGCCAACGGGTATCATTGTGTATGAAGGTTCGTTATTACCGGCTCCATTCCAGGGCAGTATGATCCATTGTGACGCAGGACCCAATGTTGTACGTTCTTATCCCACAAAGAAAAATGGAGCAGGTTATTCGGCGGAGATTGTCAATATTTTAAAAGGCGATAAAGATCAGTGGTTCCGTCCTGCAGATGTTTGCGTAGCGCCAGATGGCTCGCTTATCATTGCTGATTGGTACGATCCCGGGGTGGGAGGTCATGCGGCAGGAGACCAGGTTAGGGGCAGGATCTATCGCGTGGCACCCATCGGATCAAAATATACAATACCAAAATATGACTATGCCACTGCTGCAGGCGCCATTGCAGCTTTGCAAAATCCAAATCTTGCTGTTCGACATCATGCCTTTACAGCACTTCAACAATTGGGTGCTGCGGCAATTCCTGCACTTGAAACTCTCTGGAAAACTTCTGCTGACCCGAGAATGAAAGCAAGAGCTTTTTGGGCTCTTGTAAAAATGCCGGCAGCTAATGCACAACCATACATTGCTGAGGCGATCAAAAACACCAATGCCGATCTAAGAATAACTGGTTTAAGGGCCGCGGGTCAATTGAATAAAGATGTGATTGCAACCATAAAGCAATCGGTAAATGATCCGAATGCGCAGGTTCGCCGCGAATGTGCTATCGCCCTGCATCATAACAAATCGCCGGAGGCTGCGGATCTGTGGGCAAACTTAGCCGTTCAGCATGATGGTAAAGATCGATGGTACCTGGAAGCGTTAGGTATTGGAGCAGACAGGCAATGGGATAAATTTTTTGCGGCATATTTGAGTAAAGTAAAGGACCCGTTGCAATCCGATGAATCACGAGATATTGTATGGAGAGCCAGAACGGATAAAGCGGTTCCATATATTGCCGCGTTGGCGTCTGACAACAAAACGCAATTGAATAGCAGGCTCAGGTATTTTCGTGCTTTTGATTTTAATACCGGCCCTGCAAAATCAGCGCTGCTGCTAAAGATGATACAGGACAACAACAGTAATGATGTGGCCTTGAATAAGCTCGTGCTGCGGCATTTGGATATCAAAACCGTAACGCAAACTCCTGTGGCGCAAAAAGCATTGAAGGATGTGTTGCAGTCAATCGCTGGCACTGATGAATACGTGGAGATGGTCACCCGTTACAGTGTCAAAGCGGAAAAATCCAATCTATTGGACCTGGCTATCAATAAATATGATGAACGACTGGGTAAAAACGCCGCAGCGTTATTGCTTCAGTTGGGCGGCAGCCAAGTAGTATGGGATATCATTAATGGTACTGATAGTATAAAGCAAAATAGTTTACTTGAATCAATGGCCGGTGTAGGTAGTAAGCTATCCATTGATATGCTGCAAATAATAGCTTTATCGGATAAGTATTCTGCAGCCTTGCGAAAAAAATCGGCAGGAATGATCGGTAGAAGCTGGAGTGGTGAGGAACGTGTGTTGGAAATACTTAAGGCCAAAAAAGTTCCCGCTGAGCTGATCCCTGATGTGGTAAAAAGTGTTAGTGGCGCATGGCGTGGATCGGTGCGTAGCGAGGCCGCCGGTTATTTGCCAAACGATGGCAAAACAACTGTTGCCAAAAAAATGATAACGATGCAGGAAATAAATGCATTAATGGCCAATGCGGATGAAGGTAAAAAAATATTTACCACCATTTGTGCCACCTGCCACCAGGTAAATAACAGCGGCTATGATTTTGGGCCCAAACTTTCAGAGATAGGTTCCAAATTGCCGAAAGAAAGTTTATTGGAAAGTATGCTGAATCCATCGGCGGGTATTGGTTTTGGGTATGAAGGTTGGGAACTGAAAATGAAAGATGGATCTACCTTGTCGGGTATATTGGCCAGTAAAACGGAAACTGATATCGATCTGAAATTTCCAGGCGGGGGCCGCAAGCAGGTAAAGACCGCTGATGTAAAAACGCTGACACAAATGAAGCAGTCCATGATGACAGAAGGTTTGCAGGAGAATTTATCTGCGCAGGATATTGCCAACCTGTTAGAATACCTGACGGGTTTGAAGAAAAAATGATTTTTGGCAATTGTATTAAAAAGACAGTTTGATCAAAACGGATAAACTCTCGTTCCTGTAGTTCAAATCAAAAGATTTTGATACCGGATAAATCAAGTTAATGCTTTTCAACTCCCATTGATCACTGTTTATCAGTAACGAATAATGCACAAAAACTATTAAGTTAGACAAAGCTGGATTGAAGCCTTAGAAACTTATTGACTTGACATCTCTCATGGAACCGTGGTAGGCCGGTGTTTATGGATTAATTTACTGTAAGAAATATTGACA
>JANOCH010000447.1:0-4839 GCA_031412015.1 Chitinophagaceae bacterium | reverse complement strand
CAATTCTGCATTTTCGTATTCACCGCTCTCGCAATCCGCTTTCATATCATCATGCACCGTCATTCCCTCTCCCGTCAAATCCTCGACTCGAAATCTCAAAACTGGAGATGGCTACTATACATTCTCTACATCACCCTCGCGCTCATCACAATCCGCGTCATCTTTCGCTTAGCGGAGTTCTCCTCCGGTATCGAACAAGAACATAATAAGATGCAGGCTTATGAAGCTTATTTTTTGGTTTTGGATGGAATGCCGGTCCTGCTTGCGAGTGTTGTGCTCAATGTGGTGCATCCCGGGAGGGTTATGTTCGGGGAGGGAAGTGAGTTTCCGAAGGGACCTAGTCGGAAGGAGAAGAAGGATATTAAGAGGCTTGAGAAAGAAGAAAAGGCGTTGAGGAAGCAAGAGAAGAAACGGTACTACATTACTAATTCAAACTTCATAACTACCGCATGAGCAGCCAATCTTTACTCACCATTTTAAGAAATACTCATTGCTATCAACATTTCCGAAAAGCGAGGGCTGGGTGTAGATGGCCTCCTCTTTTGGAGGAGGTCGGGAGGAGACTCTTGAGGGTTGTCTATTTTACCAATTCCCCTTTCAAACTCAGCAATTCTATTTCAGAAACCTTTGTATTGTACCTCGCAGCGATAAGCCGGTCGTACGCTTCGCTAAGACTGATCTGCGCTTCTCTCAATTGTACCAGGGTTATAGCATTAAGCCGGTATGTTTCCAATACGATCTGCACATTCTCTTTTGCCAACAAGATATTTTCCTCTTCCAGGGCCAACGCTTTTTTCTGTTGCTCATAATCCCTGTATGCCCGGTTGACAGCGTGGTAGGTCAGAAATTTTTGATTATCGTACAATAGTTCTTGTGTTCGAACACCCAATTGTGCCTGTCTTACCAGTCGTTTCGTATTCAGGTTATTCAGAATGGGTATGCTTGCCGTTAGCCCGTAATTAAATCCTTTGTTCTGACTGAACAATGGTGTAAAAGGATTTACTACTTCTTTATTATCAAGCCGGTTGAAGTTGTAGTTTGAATTAAACGAAACGGTCGGAAACCTGTCGGCCCTGTTTTCTTTTACTATCAGCCTTGCTATATCGATATTCTTTTTAGCGATCAGGATGGACGGGTTAACGCTCTCAATATCTTTCCGGATATCTTCAACAGAAATGACCATATTGATAGGGATGGAGTCAGTTACATCAAATGGATTTCCCGGCGGTACATTCATCAGCCTGTTTAATGCGCTTTTTAATTGGGAGATCAGGGATTGTTGCTCAAGTTGCCTTGCTTTTTGGGCATTCATGTCGACCTTACTTTGCAACACATCCGGTTTGGCGCCTACGCCAATATCTAATTTTTGTTGCGTCAGGTTTACCCGTATCTGGCTGATATCGATCTGCTCTTCGATAGCTTTTAACAGCTGTTTTTGGCGAACGATATTATAGTAAGTTGTTACTACGCCGGAGACTGTTACAATTACCTGGTTTTTGATGCTCAGCTCACCAAGCTTTACAAATTCTTCTACTTTATCCCTCGTGGCAAACATCCGAAGTCCATCAAACAAGGTCCAGTTCAGCGCAATGCCGGCGTTTAAATTATTTGACTGTACACCATTTCTTTCCCTTTCAGTGCCATCATTGAATTTTTGCCTTTGATCATTGTTGTTGAAGACAATACCGGTGTTAGCATTCAGGCGCGGCAGAAAGGCGGCCCCTTTAAAAGAATTATCTATAGCGGCGGAAGTTGAGTCGTATTCAGCCAGCGTAATATCGTGGTTATTTTTTAACGCCGTAGCGATCGCTTCATCAATGGTCAATAACCTTTGCGCATACACGCTGTCCCCTGCAAACAAAGCAACTACCAGCATACAAAAAACATAAGGCTTAATCATACGTGCCTTCATAGTTAAATAAAATTTTTGACCGGCTTATAGGAAACTCCACAAGCGAACGGGTTATAAAATAGTTATGCCTCGACTTCCTCCAATACTTTTGTATTCTCTTCCGCTATGGCTTTCTCAAAATTGCTCACTGTTTTTTTGGATGATAAGTAAGAATACAAAGCAGGTACCACGTACAAGGTTAATACCAAAGAAAATAACATTCCACCAATAATAACTATACCTAATGGGATACGGCTTGTTCCCGCAGAACCTATTGCCAGGGCAATCGGTAATGCACCCAGTGTGGTAGCAAGGGTTGTCATTAATATTGGTCGCAGACGGGAAATAGATGCGTCAATAGCAGCAGGCATTTTCTTTTGTCCCAGCCGTCGTTTTTGGTTTGCAAATTCTACAATTAAAATTCCATTTTTTGTTACCAGCCCGATCAGCATGATAATGCCGATCTGCGAAAAGATATTCAGGGTTTGCCCGAATAGCCAGAGACTCAGGAAGGCGCCTGCGAATGCCAGTGGCACGGTGATCATAATGATAAGCGGATCAAGAAAACTTTCAAACTGCGCCGCCAGCAATAAAAAGATAAGACCCAATGCCAGGAACAAAGCAAATGATGTGTTGGAAGAACTTTCCGCATAGTCTCTCGACGGCCCTGATAACGATGTGCTGAAAGATTCATCCAGCACCTTGTCCGCAATTCTTTGCATCTCCGCTACACCGTCGCCAATCGTTTGGCCGGGAGCAAGACCAGCGGATACTGTTGCGCTTTTAAAGCGATTAAAATGAAAAATAGTAGATGGGCTTGCTGATTCTTCCAGTTTTACCAGGTTATCGAGTTGTACGAGTTCATTACGGTTGTTGCGCACAAACAAGGCTTTGAGGTCAAGCGGATCGTCACGATCAATGCGTTCTACCTGGGCTATTACTTCATACTGCTTTCCATTCATTATAAAATACCCAAAGCGTCTTCCGCTCAAAGCAAGCTGCAACGTATTGGAGACATCCAATACCGATACTCCCATTTCATTTGCTTTTAGCCTGTCGATAGTGATCAGTAACTCTGGTTGATTGAACTTCAGGTTGACATCATTCCCCTGGAACACTGCGCTTTTTCTTACCTCTTCTGTAAACGCGGGAAGCTTTTCTTTTATCTTGTCAAAATTCAGGTTTTGTAGTACGAACTGTACAGGGAAACCACCGCGTCCACCCATTCCAACAGAAATGGTTTGTTCCTGCACTGCAAAGACCTGCACATTATTATACTTCCGGAACATGCGGTTCAGTTGTTGTGTTATTTCGTCCTGGCTCCTTGCCCGATCTGCTGAATTTACCAGACCAACAGGAACCATACTTCCACTGGCCCCACCACCAAAGCTTGGAGCAAAAGAAAGTACCACATCTTTTTCAGGAACGGAATCCAATATCTGCTGAGTAATGTCAAAGGTCGCTTTATCAATGAAATCAAAATCCGATCCTTCGGGCCCCTGTATTCTTACACGTATACGGTTACGGTCTTCCATTGGGGCCAGCTCCGATGGCAAATCGCCGCCTATAAAAAATATTATACCTACACAAACGCCTACAATTACGAAAGCTATCCATCTTACCCGCATAAAACCTTCAAGGGTTCTGCGATAAAGATTTTCCATCCCTGTAAAAAACGGTTCAGTTGCACGATAGAACCTTGAATGCTTATGTACACCTTTTTTTGTCAGGTAAATGTTTAGTACAGGGGTCAGCGTTAAGGATACAAATGCGGAGATAAGTACGGCGCCGGCGATCACGATACCAAACTCGCGAAACAGGCTTCCTACAAAACCCTGCAAGAAAATGATCGGAAGAAAAACGATCACCAGTGTTAAAGAAGTAGCAATAACAGCAAAATATATCTCTTTTGATCCTTCATAAGCAGCCTTATGCTTGTTCATGCCCTGCTCCATCTTCTTGAAAATATTCTCCGTTATTACTATACCATCATCCACCACCAACCCTGTGGCCAGCACAATAGCGAGCAATGTCAGCACATTGATGGAATAACCCATCAGGTACATAATAAAGAAAGCGCCGATCAATGAAACAGGTATATCTATCAAAGGGCGGAAGGCAATGGTCCATTCGCGGAAGAAAAGAAAAATGATAATAACAACCAGTATGATGGCGATAACCAGCGTTTCCTTTACTTCAAAAATGGCATTACGGACAAACTGGCTTTTATCATATCCTACTTCCAGCAGGATACCAGCTGGCATATCCTTTTTGATCTCTTCAATTCTTTTATACACCTCATCGGCAATTTCTATCTGGTTACTTCCCGGCTGGGGTAGCAGACCCATATTCACAGACGCCACATTGTTTTTACGTGACGACTGTTCGTCGTTGTTAGGACCCAACTGCGCATAACCAATATCTTTAAAACGAACCACACCGTTGTTGTCTTCCCGAAGTATAAGGTCATTGAAGTCATCTTCCGTTGACAGTTTGCCAAAAGTCTTTACAATCAATTGCGTTTCATTTCCTCTTACTTTACCTCCGGGCAATTCGATGTTTTCCCGGTTAAGCGACAGGCGGATATCATCGATCGTCAAATTGTAGGCGGAAAGTTTCGCCGGATCTATCCACAACCTCATGGAATACCGTTGGCCAAAAACGTTGATACCACTCACTCCCTGTATGGTTTGTAATCGTTCCTGAACTACATTCTCCGCATAATCCGTTAGTTCCATAAGACCCTTGGTCTGACTTTGTATCTGCAGGAACATGATAGGGTCCGAGTCCGCATCCGCCTTACTAACGGAGGGAGGGGAGTCAATATCCTGAGGAAGGTTACCCATTGCCTGCGATACCTTATCTCTTACGTCATTGGCTGCCTGTTCAAGATCTACGTTAAGTTCAAACTCAACTGTAATATTGCTGCTACCCTGGGAACTGTTAGA
>JANOCH010000446.1:0-24667 GCA_031412015.1 Chitinophagaceae bacterium | reverse complement strand
GACCATTGTACTTTGCTTTTGTTACCAAACCTGAACGAAAGCCCGGTAGTAAGGTTGAACTGGAATTTATTGAAAGCCTCATTTTCACGGTAATAAATTCCATTGGCTGTAGTATCATATACCAAACCGTTTGTAGCCAATAGATATCCGGCGGACACTCCTACATTCCACAGTATTGGTGTCTTAATCCCCTTATTTAATTGCAACTGGTACTGCAGGGGTATTTGAATAAAATGATAGCGATTGGTGTAGTTTTTTTGGTGGGTACCCTGGTAAATAGCATCTACCCTTGAAGCCAGCGAAAAGGAATTCCGTACTACCAAACTGGTATCCGTATACGCTCCGACATTGATACTGTTGCTGTGATATAAATATTGCAGCCCCGAGAATATACTACTCCTTTTTGATAGTTTCATTTCGGCAACGACACCTGCACGAAATGCAAAACCGGCTTTCACATCGGAAGGATAAGTCCTTGGAGGAATACCCAATCCGCCTCCATTATTATTTATAGGGCTATTGTATTGCATGTCGGCGCTTTTCTGCATATCGAACAATGAAAAGGCATTGTTGCGACTGGAGGACCTGCCTGCTGACAGATCAATACCCCATTTTATTCTGGACCCAGGCTGCTTTTTCTTCGTGGCCGCTATTGCCGCATCAACTTTCAGATCCGTAGTTATTTCACTGTCTGTCTTCGTCGGTTGCGCTACTTTTTGATCCGAAGTTTTATCATCACTTTTTTCATCTGTCGCTTTACTATCATCCGTCAAATTATTCATTGCGATTTCCTGCTGGGGGATACCTGCTATACCAACAGGCTCATTCAATGATTTATCTTTTTGTGTCTTTGCAATTTCAGTGGGCTGCGAATTATCCCTGGCAATTTCATCCTCTCGTTTCCGGGCTGATTTGGCCGTCGCATTTCTATCCGTATTAATTACTTTCCTTCTGTCTTTATGTTTACCTGCAATATCATTTACAGCTACCGCTACTTTTTCATTGTTTAAAATATTGACGGTTTTTTCCGGCTGGTTATTTTCCTTTGATTTAGATAATTCATGCGCTTTGATTGCTGATTGATCATTGTTCGTTGCACTTTCTCTTGCAGGTGGTATCATCGGCTTGTTGCCTGTGTCTGAATGTTCGTTGTTGGATGACGTATTATTGTCTTGTTGAACTAAATTTTGAGTAGAATTTGTTTGCGTGAAAAAATACCCTGAGTAGCCAAGCACGCTAAGACCAGCCAGCATGAAAATAAAGAAGACGACTCTTCTTCTTTTTTTCTTTTTGAGCTGCTCTTCTACTTTTTCCCAGACAGTGTCGGAAGGGCGAAGCCTGAACTCACCCATTTCCTCCTGTATCCGTTTTTCAAATTCTTTTTCCTGCATAGCTTGCCTTTTTCTTTTCCACCGAATAATTTTCGATCCAGGTGATCAGTAAATTCCTGGCCCTTGAATATTGCGATCGCGACGTGCCATCGCTTATCCCCAGCATCTCACCTATTTCAACATGGGTAAATCCCTCGACTGCATGTAGATTGAAGATCACCTGGTATCCCTGTGGCAATTGCCGTATCAGGTCGGCCAATTCTTTGGCCTGTAAACGGATAGCAGGATCGTCATCGGTCACCGGATGCAAATACTCCTCCGTAAAAAACATTTCCTCCTGGTACTTTCGGTTGCGCTTGAGGTAATTCAGGGCGGTATTTACCATGATCCGGCGGATCCAGGCGCCTAATTCACCTTCCTGTTTGTATTGTTGCAGGTGATGAAAAACCTTGATAAAGCCTTCCTGCAATACATCCTCCGCATCCCGGACCGACCGGGTATAACGATAACAAACTCCAAGCATCGGCTGGGCAAAAAGCTCATAAAGCTCCCGCTGCGCCTGGCTTTTTCCTTTCAGGCAATCTTTTACCAGTTTTTGGTGATCCATTTAGTTGAGATGCTATGTCTGACAAGTAAAGAAAAGGATTCGTTGCATGCAGACAGGTTCAAAAGTTTAAACCTCAAAGTTCTCAAAAGTTTGAAATCTTCTGCGCCCGGTTGAGTATTTATAAGGGCATCTTGAGTATTTTAACAAAAAAGCCACTTCGCAGATGCGAAATGGCTTAATGTACAGTGATCAATTTTATTAAGCGACCTTAAAATCAACTTTTATATCACCCCAAAGCAAAGTGACTGTTCCATTTTTGTCAACCGAGAACGTCATTTTCTCCGCAAACTGCGCCGCTTTACCAGGTTTTACCTTTACTCTCAACGCATCATCGGCTTCTTTATATTCATAAGCGCCCCATTGTTTGGCTGTCTTATTAAAAATTATCGTCCACTCGCCATCGTTTGCAATAGTAAACAGACCATACTTACCAGCCGGCAGCTCTTTACCTTCTACTTTTACCGCTTTGCTTACTTCGAATGTGGTGGCTTCATTCGCACCGGTCCGCCAAACCTTTCCTGTCATTGGCTCAAGGTCTTTACCAATAGTTCTTCCTTTTACAGAAGGCTGGTTGTAATCGATTGTAACAACAGCGCCGCTTGCCAGCGTTTCTTTGGCTTGCGCAGGTGGACTTGGACGTTTTGACTTATCATCCTGACCGCAGGCTAACAGCATACTTGAAGTGGCAACAGCCAAAAGAAATAGTGATTTCATAAATTGATTTTTTGTTGAAAAATAAGATTCACTAAAACTACAAATAACCTGCCAGAAGGTTGTCAGTTACTTGATGTGCGGTCGGCTTCGGACAATTTTTTGATATTGTTTAACCCCCGCTCCATGGTAAGGCCGTATGATTTTTCAAAAAGGAGACTGCTAAATTTTTCCCACGGATACCAGCGCAACTTAAAGTCCATATACCACTGCAACGTGGTAGAATCGGATTGAGTATAGTTGATCAATTTCCATCCGCTGATTACTTTCTTTGAACCCGACCCTAGTTCGGTAACTACTTCATCCTTCTTTCGTTCTGTAATTCTGATGTATTGCTTTGAACCTTCATTGATCATTACCCCTTTTACTACACCCGTTTCGTAAAAGGGTATGGAAGACTCCAAACCAGGAAACCAGTTTTTCCATTTTACTGGCTCATTCAACTGTTTAAAAACCGTGTCTGCCGGCGCCGCGATATTAATGGCTTTAGATATCCTGATATTCGATGGAATAAAAAGAGAGATACCCGTTACCAGTAAAAAAAGAAAGAGGCCACTAAAAAACAATAACCTGAATATCTTCACAATAATTTAATTTAAAGATAACTCCATAAATGAAGTATGTATTATTCCCAGCGTATTACTTTTACAATGATCATATAAATGATCACGATCCAGATACTCAATATGCCGATCTCTTTCCAGGTATCAAATAAATGCAAACCTTCAAAAGAGATCTTCCTCATGGCGTTATTGAACTGGGTCAAAGGAAGGAAATAACAAATATCCTGCATCCACTGTGGAAACACGGTGGTGGAAAAAAAAGTACCTGACAAAAGCATCTGCGGAAAACCGAAGATATTTATCAACAAAGGCAACGATGTATCCGTTTTCGCGATGCTGCTAAAGATCAGCCCGACTCCCATCAGTAAAAAGAGCATGACGATGGATAACAGCAGCATTTCAATAAAGGTGATCGCTCCATGTTGCAGCGTAAAATTGAGAAAGAAATAACCAAACAATACCAGGACAACCACGTTCACCACCTGGAAAAATAAACGGCTTGCGCCAATACCGAGAAGAATGTTGATCCGTTTAACCGGCGATGCGTAAAATCTTTTCAATATCAATTGCTCCCTGAGTGTGAAAAAAGTGAACGCTATACCAAATAAAGTAGAGAAAAGAATAGAGAACCCCAACTGTCCCGGCAATATAAAATCGATCTGCCTGTATTTCTTTCCTTCTATTATTTCAGGCCGTACGGTATATTGCTTTGCAAGCTTTGCAGCATTACCCGCTTCCACTTTGAGAACCAGGTTTTCCATCGATTGCAAAAAAAGGTAAAGCGCATTGCCACTGGCGGAACTCGATTGGATATGAATAAAGTATTTTGATCTATTCACTGTATCCGGAACAGGTTGAATATCCAGGATAGCTGTCAGCTTACCTTTTACCAGGTCAGTTCGCATGGCGGCTGTATCCGTGTACCTTGAAAGAATAACAAATTTATTCGCCTTTAAACTATCAAACACCGCATTGCTGGTGTCAGCTCCCGGCCTGATAGCGATCTTTTGCACAGGAACGCCGCTATTTCCAAACGCTCCGAAGATCAGGATGAATATAATGGGAAACAGTAAACTGAATACAAGTGAAGCCGGGTTAGAAAAAATAGCGATAAAACTGGCTTTTGTAATAGCCCACAAAGCTTTCGATTGACTATACGATGACGGCATTTATAAATGTTGGTGAGCAAATGTAAGTCTCATCCACTAAACTTCTCTACTATCTTTATGGTTCTCAGTATGGCAAAGTTCCTTTAGTGTTTTATGGATTAGTGTATAAAAAACTGGAAAGGCAATCTTGCCTGAACGGTATTGCTCATTTCTTTTACCTGTTTCATTTCAAGATATATTTTGTAGTTCTCTTCGCCCATTTCGGTTTTCATTTTATCCGCATAGTTCAGTGGATCTGATTTACCAAAAAATTGATCCAAAAAGTTTTTCGGTTCAGGATATTCACGAACGCTGTAGTCCGTTAAATTGGCCATAGCGGCAGCGCTTTTTATAGCATCATCTATTCCGCCAAAGCGATCAATCAATCCAATGTCTTTTGCTCTAAGCCCCGTCCATACACGCCCCTGCGCAATACGGTCCACGTAAGCTGTATCTTTTTTGCGGCCCTCAGCGACTCTCTGCTTGAATTGAGAATAGATCATATTGACATTCGCCTGTACTAATCTTTTTTCATTGTCATTCAGTGGACGATAAATGGCACCGGCGTCCGCATAGGGCCCCGTCTTCACTCCGTCAAACGTAACGCCCAATTTATTTTTAAAAAAGGCCTGCATATTGGGTATGACGCCAAACACACCGATCGAACCCGTAATAGTAGTAGGCAGGGCGAAAATGCTATCGGCCGCACAGGAAATATAATAACCCCCGGAAGCCGCTACATCTCCAAAGCTTACAATAACCGGCTTCTCCTTCTTCGCGAGTGAAAGTTCCCGCCAGATGGTTTCACTGGCCATCGAACTTCCACCACCAGAATTAACCCGGAATACGATCGCCTTGATCGATCTGTCTAACCTGGCTTTACGAATGAGGTTCCTGTAATTTTCCGCACCAATGGTCCCCTGCTCTGCCTTACCATCCACTATATTTCCTTCGGCATAGATCAATGCGATCTTTTCGCCCTGTGTTCTGCTTATGGCTGTAGCGGCGAAATAATTGCTGAGGGTGATAAAATTTACCTTATCATATTTGCCGATGCCCAATTTACTTTTGATCTCATCTTTTACTTCATCATCATATTTGACAGCATCCACCAAATTATAACTGACTGCATCATGTGCATTTTGAATTTTCGCTTCATTAGCCAATTGGTGCAGCGTCGCCGTATCAATTTTCCTAACCTCCGCTGTCTTCAATAAAAGATCGCTATACAGATCATTCAGCCATACGGAAGTCTGCAATTGATTTTCCGGTGTCATCTTATCACTTCTCAATGGTTCCGTGGCGCTTTTAAATTTTCCGGCATAAAATATCTGTGGCTCGATTTGCAATTTCTCCAGCGTGCCTTTTAAGAAAGTATACTCGACGCTATAACCTGCCCATTCCATATATCCTTGCGGACTAATATAAATTTTATCAGCTATATTAGCGATACTATAAGCTTTTTGTGTAATGACATTGCCATACGCCAAAATAAATTTGCCACTTGTTTTAAAATCCTTCAACGCATTTCTCAATTCTTCACTGGCGGCAAAACCATTGGGATTATTATCGGCCACCAAATAAATGCCCGCAACATGTTTATCGGATTTAGCGGCCTGAACCAGGCGGATCACGTCATACAGACCGGGAATATCTTTCATTTCACCGCTAATAAACGACAAAGGATTGTCTTTCATTTGCTCCGGGAATGCTTGTCCCAGGTCAAGTACGATCACCGATTTCGCGTCAACCCGTGGCCTTTCTTTAGTGGTAATTCCTCCCAAAAACCCTACGAGAAAAAAAACGGCGAGGAAGCTAAATATGACCAGGGCCAACAGGCAAGCAAAAAATATTTTGAAAAAATTTCGCATTGATGATTACATTGTTGAGTACCAAAAATAAAGATATTTGAGGGTTAGTAGGAAAGTTGACAGATTAATGGGTTAATCGGTTAAAAGTAGCATAACCCGGGACATATTACCGCTTGTTAACCTTTCACCTTATCAATCGTTTCAACCTTTTATGAACATAGTATATTTATTGACAGGCGGCAATATAGGCGACAGGAAGTTGGCCTTGCAAAAAGCGTTATCACTGATTGAACTGAATTGCGGTGAAATCATTTCCCTTTCTTCAATATTTGAAACGGAGCCATGGGGTAACCCTGATCAACCACCTTTTTTTAACCAGGTCATGGCAATACAAACTGAGCTGAAACCACGCCAGGTCTTGCGCCGGATTTTGAAAATAGAAACGCAAACCGGAAGGATAAGGGAAGAAAAATATGGCCCCCGAATTATTGATATTGATATTTTATTTTATAACGATGAAGTTCACAATTATCCACTATTAAAAATACCCCATCCCGAAATTCAAAACAGGCGTTTTGTGCTTGTTCCCCTCGCCGAAATTGCCCAGGATTTTATTCACCCGGTTTTGAAAAAATCAATTACTCAACTGCTGGCGATATGCCCTGATAAACTGGAAGTATCAAAGATTGAATGATTAATAATGATCCCACGCCTGCCCGAACTGGTTGTTAGTTTAAAAAAATGGTCAGGCGGGGATTTATCCACAAACACCTTTTCGGCCATTCTTTAACTCCTATTTCATTTACTTTGCCTTTTTTCAAAGAGGGATCGAACCTACACATGAACTATCATTTCGTAACTATAGAAGGTAATATTGGCGCCGGCAAAACCACGCTGGCCCACCTGCTCTCCAAACATTACAATGCCAGGCTGATCCTCGAGGAATTCGCCGATAATCCTTTTCTTCCAAAATTTTATGAAAAACCCGATCAGTACGCATTCCCATTGGAATTATTCTTCCTGGCCGAACGATTCAAACAACTAAAGGAATTGCTGCAGCAAAAAGATATGTTCCAGCAACTAACCATCTCTGACTATCTTTTTACCAAATGCCTGTTATTTGCGAAAGTAACTTTACCGGCGGATGAATTCCGGCTTTACCAGCGATTATTTGATATCATACATCAGCAATTGATACAACCGGACCTGCTTATTTATCTCCATGCACCTGTCAGCAGGCTACAGGCCAATATCAAAAAACGTAACAGGTCCTATGAACAAAAGATCCCCGACGAATATCTTTTCAACATACAGGAAACCTACACGCATTACATAAAGCAACACAACGTTAAAACATTGTTCGTAGATGCTTCCAATGCCGATTTTTTAGGCAATGAAAAACATTTGAAAACCATTATTGAGGCGTTGGACCATGACTATGATGAGGGGCAACATTTTATATCATTGCCGTAGTTTTATGACAATTTGAACAGTAG
Source organism: Chitinophagaceae bacterium (assembly GCA_031412015.1). Classification (GTDB taxonomy): domain Bacteria; phylum Bacteroidota; class Bacteroidia; order Chitinophagales; family Chitinophagaceae; genus Terrimonas_B. The sequence continues at coordinate 17,000 of JANOCH010000446.1, read as the reverse complement.
GTCGGTAGGTGATAACCTAATAGTTAAAAAAAATCACTTGGTTAAGCAGAAACCGCTAAGACTATTTTTACTTGTTGTTTCGTCTTTGTCTCTTCGAACTCCGCGGCCGCTACGTGAATTCAAACTTAAACACCTCAATTTGCAAACACGTTAAGTATCTGCTTCCCTCCACTTAACTTTGCAGGCATATTGTATGGACGATAATTCAACGACCTCACAGGTAACCAACGATCCTTTTGCAGCGGTACGTATTCCTGAGTATAAAAATCTGATATTGGGAAGATTTTGTTTCATCATGGGATTACGCATGATGAACACCCTGGTTGGTTGGTGGGTGTATGAACTTACCCATGATCCTTTTGCGATAGGACTTGTCGGACTATCGGAAGTAATTCCGGCGCTTTCCATGGCCTTATATTCAGGTCATGTCATAGATGTCAGCGAAAAAAGAAAACTATTATTAAAAAGTGTTTTTGGATATATCTGTGCCGCCGGCGTACTGCTTTTCCTTTCGACATCTTTGATTCATGATAATGTCACCGGGCACAACATCACTTACCTTATATACGCGGTCATTTTTTGCACCGGTATTATCAGGTCCTTTGCCGGACCGAGTTTCAGTGCATTGATCGCCTACATCGTACCCCGCCAGTATTTGCAAAATGCAACTACCTGGAGCCAGGGATCCTGGCTTTCTGCTTCAGTTACCGGTCATGCTATGGGTGGATTCCTGATAGCCTGGCTCGGGAATATGGGTACCATGACCGTGATTTGTGTTCTGCTGGTGATTGCTTTTTTTGTCCTGGCAAGATTAAAACCAAAGCCTGTTACGCAGCAAAGTGGCGAAAAACGTACCTGGGAAAGTGTAAAAGAGGGAGTACGTTTTGTTTTTAAAACAAAGGAGCTACTCGCTGCTTTATCGCTGGATATGTTTGCTGTACTTTTTGGCGGGGCGGTAGCCATGGTGCCCGTTTATGCGCAAGATATTTTGAAGATTGGACCCATAGGTTTTGGCTGGCTGAACGCCGCTATTGATATTGGAGCTATCTGCGTGGTGGTGGTCCTTACCATATCGCCGATGAAACAGGCGCAGGGTAAAAAATTATTGCTGGCAGTGGCTGGTTTTGGTATTTGTATTATTCTTTTTGCCTTATCAAAGTGGTTTGTTCTATCCTTTTTCTCATTGCTTATCGCAGGTATGCTGGACGGCATCAGCGTGGTAGTAAGGGGAACCGTCATGCAATTGAAAACACCGGACCACATGCGGGGTCGTGTCAGCAGCGTGAGTTCCATGTTCATCAACTCAAGCAATGAATTGGGGCAGTTTGAAAGCGGCTTAGCTGCCAGGCTGCTTGGAGTTGTACCTTCCGTTGTATTCGGCGGATGTATGACGCTGGCCGTTGTCATAGTAACCTGGTTCAAGGCGCCAACCCTGCGAAAATTTGAGTATTAGAACAAAGCGAAATGCTCTCCCTGATCATTTACCAACCGCCATCAGTTTTTCCAACACATAGTACGTGATCGGGCAGAAAGTAGAATTTTTTAACGTTAGTTGCTGGCGTTTATAGATCACGTCTTCATCGGTGTAAGGAAACCGCCGGCAATCTGAAGGGCGGTCTTCATAAATACTGCAGTAGTTATCGCTGCCCAGAAATGGACAGGGTTTTGTCTTCACGACAAAATCTCCTTCCTCATCTACCGTCAAATAGGTATCTATAAAAACGCCTTCCTTCATTTGCAGGAGTTTGGCGATCCTCCTTACATCCGTTGTTTTAAAGCGGGGTGAGTAGTTTTTACAGCAATTAGCGCACTGCAGGCAATCGACTTTCGAAAAAGCTTCCTCATGAAGGTCGGGCAATTGCCTGAGCACCTTGTTTTTATCGGCACGGTGCAGGTATTGTTTGTATAATTTTTGACGTTCCCCAGATTTTTTCTGCCAGTTTTTTAACAGATCGCTGCTCATAATGCAAAGAAAGGCCAATCAATTTGAAAGATAGGGAAAGGTTTGTTCCTCAACATTGAAAACGAGATAACATCCCGTTTTCCACAGTTTGTGCAGCCTCTCTTTTTGTCCACTTCCTCCCGTAACTTTGCCCCGTTTTTAAATAAGAAAAGTCAAAGAATTCATTAGGACTATCTCCCATACATTGGTTTGACAGAATCCACGAAAAATTTGACCCACTTGACATAATTGAAAAAAAGACTTAACTACCATGACCCTTTTCGAACAACAAGCGACTGAATTTATCCCCCGCCATATCGGGCCCAATGAAATTGATACGAAGGCAATGCTGAAAAAGATCGGGGTGAGCAGTCTCAACGAACTTATCAACAAAACTGTTCCGGCCGCAATCCGGATGAACCACAAATTAAATATCCCCGCGGCGATGAGTGAACACGAATACCTCAAACACATCAAGGAAATTTCGCTGAGGAATAAAGTTTTCTCCAACTATATCGGCCAGGGATACTATGATACCATTATTCCGTCCGTTATCCTGAGAAATGTTTTTGAGAATCCTGGTTGGTATACGCAGTACACACCTTACCAGGCGGAGATATCGCAAGGCCGCCTCGAAAGTCTTTTGAATTTTCAAACAATGGTAAGCGATCTGACAGGTTTACCTATTGCCAATGCCTCCCTCCTCGATGAAGCTACTGCCGCGGCCGAAGCGATGACCATGTTTTTTAATTTTTTAAATAAACAGGATCATATCGAAAGGACGAAGTTCTTTGTTGATACTAATACGTTCCCGCAAACAAAAGATGTATTAGTCACAAGAGCTATCCCTGTCGGCATTGAGATCGTAGAAGGTAATTATAAAAAAGCAACGTTGGACGACTCTTATTTTGGCGCTATCGTACAATATCCAAATGATAAAGGAAGCATTCAAGATTATCGTGAATTTATTTCAAAAGCCCATTCAGCAGGAGCCTTTGTAGCGATGGCTACGGATCTGCTTGCTTTAACATTATTGACACCTCCCGGTGAGTTAGGCGCTGACGTAGCGGTAGGTTCTGCCCAACGATTTGGCGTACCTCTTGGTTATGGTGGACCTCATGCAGCCTTTTTCTCTGCCAAAGATGATTTTAAAAGAAATATTCCCGGACGAATCATTGGTGTAAGTATTGACGCACAGGGCAACCGTGCCCTGCGTATGGCATTACAAACAAGGGAGCAACATATCAAGAGAGAAAAAGCGACTTCGAATATTTGCACCGCCCAGGCATTACTGGCCAATATGGCGGCGATGTATGCAGTATATCACGGAGGAGATGCATTAAAAAACATTGCTAAAAGAGTAGCCATTCTTACGCAAACTGTCGCCGCAGCTATTGAGGAAAGAGGATTTGAGTTGGTATCACACGATTTCTTTGATACGATCGTGGTGAAAACAGATGAACTATCCGCCATAAAAGCTAAAGCGGAACGCCAGCAAGTCAACCTTCGCTACATTGACGACAAACATATTGGTATCTCACTGGATGAAACAGTGGCCACCGATGACCTGTATGACCTGATCAACTGTTTTGAAAATGATACAGATCCGGTAACGTTTGATATACACCAGGATGAAGAATTACTGCATATTCCCGTGGCATTGACCCGTCATTCTCCTTTTTTAACTCACCCCGTTTTCAATACGCATCGTAGTGAAAGCCAGATGATGCGGTACATAAAATCACTGGAAAATAAAGATCTTTCATTGAACACATCCATGATCTCTCTCGGAAGTTGTACGATGAAACTGAATGCGGCTACAGAAATGATGCCGTTGAGTTGGGCCCATTGGAGCAAAATACATCCCTTTGCACCCAAAGATCAAACAGAAGGTTATCAATACATAATAGATGAACTAAGCAGGTATCTCTGTGAAATAACCGCCTTTGATGCCTGCAGCCTTCAGCCCAACAGCGGTGCGCAGGGAGAATACGCCGGTTTGTTAACCATTAAGAGTTATCATGAAAGCCGGGGCGATCATCACCGCAACGTAATGCTGATCCCTATTTCCGCACATGGAACTAACCCAGCATCGGCAGTAATGGCAGGGATGAAAGTAGTGGTGGTAAAAGCCCTGGAGAATGGATACATAGATGTTGAAGATCTGAAAATAAAAGCACAACAGCATAGCGCTAATCTTTCCGGCATCATGATCACTTACCCGAGTACGTATGGCGTATACGAGGAAACAGTAAAAGATATTACTGATATTATACATCAGCATGGCGGACAGGTGTATATGGACGGCGCCAATATGAATGCGCAGGTTGGTTTAACAGCTCCCGGATTGATAGGCGCTGATGTTTGCCACCTGAACCTGCATAAAACATTCGCGATACCGCATGGTGGCGGCGGCCCGGGTATGGGACCAATTTGTGTGAAAAAACACTTGGCTGATTTTTTACCCGGCCATGTAGAAATAAAAAATAAAAAGGGTAGAAGTAATGCTGTCAGCGCGGCTCCTTTTGGCTCGGCAAGTATTCTTCTTATCAGCTATGCCTATATACGAATGCTGGGTAATGAAGGGGTAAAAGCTGCCACAGAATATGCTATCCTGAATGCCAACTATATGCGGGCAAGATTAGACGGACATTATGATATTTTGTATACCAATCACAACGGGCAATGTGCACATGAATTCATTGTAGACCTGCGGCCTTTTAAGAAATCCGCGGAAATTGAAGCAGAAGATATCGCGAAAAGGCTGATCGATTATGGTTTTCATGCGCCAACCATGAGTTTTCCGGTAGCAGGAACTATCATGATAGAACCCACAGAGAGCGAGGACAAGGCTGAGCTCGATCGTTTCTGCAATGCATTAGTTTCTATTCGTGAAGAGATTAAAGCGATCGAGGAAGGTAAAGCTGATAAAAAAGATAATGCGCTTAAGAATGCACCACACACGCAATTCGTGGTTACGGCTGACGAATGGAATCATTCCTACCCGAGGCAATCAGCTGCATTTCCATTGTACTATGTTACGCTCAACAAATTCTGGCCATCGGTTGCCAGGGTCAACAATACACACGGTGACCGAAACCTCATTTGCACTTGCGAGCCGATAGAAAGTTATATGGAAGAAGAGGCATAAAAATATATAGGATGTTCCGGCTATAGTAGCCCGAACATCCTCATCCAAATCATTGCCATAATACCAGGATCACAGATGCTGTCAAATGACCCGCCAGGTGATAGCCACAGTCGATAAAATACAATGCCGTCGGCCTGCTCTCGTAAATAAATGATATAGAAACAGCTGTTGAAGCAAAGCAAACCCCTGTGATCAGGCCCAACTTCAAGGCTGAAGAAATAACCAATAGGTCAAGCCGGTAAACGAGCACGGCAAGGGCAGTACAAGTAATGATGATCAAAAAAAGTGTCCCGGCCATCATTTTTCCCATTCCTTTCTTTTTGTCGGGGTCATTCATATCCAACCCCACCAAACCGGCCCATTTAGCGCCAAACAGGGCTTTTGAATACCATAGAGCTCCAAACAAAAAATAGGCTAATGCCGCCACTAATACAGCAAGCCAATTGATCTGTGAAAAGATTTCTGTGTTCATAATAGTTGGTTTAATCCCTAGAAAATTACTCATATTTTGGAAAAACTGCCATTTGATCGTTTTCAATTGCCGGTGTATTCCTCTTCAAAGAAATCCTCCATTTGCCTGAAATTCACCTGTTAACCAATAGATAAATAAATATGTTTTGCTGATGTTGCATCTTTGACCGCTCTGTTGTAGTTTTATCTGCCATGAAACCTTATGTAACTTATCCGTTTCAGCTATTTTCCTCTGTTGTAATGCTGGTGGCTTTCCTCTGGCTGACAATTGGCACTTCCTTTCTATCTGTTGAACAGCAAAAAAAGTTACATAGCGAAACAAGCTCCGGTACAAATGCTGATGACGACGAAAACGATGCTGCTCCATTTGAAAACGCCAAAGAAGAAAAAACAGAGACCAGCCCCAATAGCATTTCCGAAGAATATTTAAGGGAGGATACCGATCACCTCGCGAGCACGGATACTCCTTTAAAACATAACAAATGTCATACAGCTGACGCCTTCGTGGCATTTTACGGCGAATCGGCCTCCCAGCCACCCGAAACTTCCCACTTCTAAGATCCTCCTTCAGATCTTCCTTTCCGTTTATTATCACCTGAATTAAAACGAATCGGCTTTGCGAACCGGGCCCGGCATTTTATCAAGCCTGAAAATTTCAATTGTTTTAATACCATTTGATAAAGTGACAAAAGAAAGGCCTTAAGCACGTTAACAAGCGCCTGTCTTATCCGAGCTTCTTTTAAAAATTTTGATCAAACCGTACCACTATCATGACGCAAGGCAGAAATTACCGATTAACGAGAGGATACTCTTCAAATTTAATAATCCATCAAGAAAGACCCGACATGATTGATGTAGTCATCGAGCATAACTGGGATGAAAATCCCAGGTTAAAAGATTTTATATTGAATGATTCAGACAATGGCACTTTGTTTCACCGGCCGTTATTTCTGCAATATCATGGCCAGGATAAATTTCAGAACACCGAGCCGGTAAAAATACTTTTTTACAAAAAAGGCAAACTAGTGGCATGTATTACAGGCGCGGTGCAGCATAACAACGGTGAAAAAAAATTCATCTCCCCCTTTGCTTCATCGTATGGAGGGCTTGTATTTCACAGTGACCTTTCTTTTAAAGATATTGAAGATGTTTATATTGAAATGCTGAATCATCTCGAGAGAGAATATTCACATATTAAGATATCATCTACGCCTTCTTTTCAATCGCAGACTGGCAAGTCAAGGTATATTGATCATATATTATTGAATAAAGGCTTTTCAATCACCAAATCTGATATTGTGTTGGTACACCATGTTGGTCCGGATGATAACCTGCCAACCCGGATCGATAAGAAAACGTTTACTGAATTAAAACAACCCTTATTCAAAAATAAATTGCGTCTAGAAATAATTAATGGGGTTGATCATGAGTCCTACAATCAGTTGCTGAAAGCGCAGGAAAGATTGCAGAGTACGCCTACTCATACGTTTGACGAACTGCTCAGAATTGAAAGCTTGTTACCGGGAACCGTACAAACATTCAAAGCCTATGCAAAAGACAATTTCGTGGCCGGCATAATCACTTTCCGGTTAAATAGTAATATTCTGTCAACGTTTTATGTATTTGACTCCCCGGAAGGGAGGAACTTTAAAGCCAACCATTTTACCTATTACAATGTCGTGAAAAACGCATTTGCGAATAAATATAAATACCTTGACTTTGGCGCCAGTTCTTTTGGCTGGCTTCCTAATTATCCATTGATTTCTTTTAAAGAAAAATTTGACGGCAAACCGTTCCTTAGACATATATTCGAAAAACAAAAATGAATCTGTCGCCTGACCGGCGATCAATAGACTCCTCTAATAGGCTGCTTTTCCTGCATAAAAAAAAGGGGCACATGCCCCTTAGTATCATTTCCGGATTACATCGTTACAGTTTCCTGATCTTCATATTGCGGTACCAAACAGTATTACCATGATCCTGCAAACCGATCTTTCCCTTCTTATAAGTACCAAAATCAGGCATGCTTTTAAACTTGCTGCCTGCTACCAGTTTTTTCCAGTTATCATCCCACAAAGTTGTAGAAACGATGTTCTCTGCATTCAGGTAAAGATCAAGCTTACCGTTCAGGCACTTGATCTCCGCGGTATTCCATTCCAGCGCAGGTTTTACCGTTTCCTTTGAAGTCGAGATCAGGTCATACAGATCCCCGGCCCGGTGTTTGATGATCTTTGCATCAGGATGACCGTTATTATCCAGCACCTGCATTTCCATCCCGGTATGCCATGGCCATTCATATTTCACACTGTCTTCATAGATATAAAAAATGATCCCGCTATTACCCGAGGTATCAATTTTCCAATCCAACTTCAGGTCAAAATTATCATACTCTGTATCGGTAATAATATCTCCGCCATCCCGGATCTGCCAATCCTTTTTATTGGTAGCATCAAGGTATAAATTTCCATCAGCCACTTTCCAGGCAGCACCTACAGGAGTATTACCATACCGGTGCCATCCGCTGGTAGTAGCGCCATCAAATAATAGCTCCCAACCTTCTTTCTTTTCTTCTTCTGTAAGCGTATTGTTCATCGGTGCTGAAATCGTAGCGGTGCTAGAATCTTCTCCTGTTTTCTCAGTACCGGCGTTTTCATTATTGCAAGCAAATAATACCGCCGAAGCGCAGGCGATCAAAACATTTTTAAGCATTAGGATTAGTTATTTTTTAATAATAGAATGTACTTAACCATTGCTTCAGCATCCGCCTGTGAAAGGCTTGCATGCGGCAGCATAGGCACTTCGCCCCAAACACCTGTACCCCCCTTAATTATTTTATCCGCCAGTATTGGTATGATTCCCGGAGCCTGGCTGGCATATTTGTTGGCTACATCGCGATAGCTGGGACCAGTTAATTTTTCGTCTACCTTATGGCAAGTCAAACAATCGCTTTTAGCAATCAGTTCCAAACCCACAGCATAGTCGGGATTGTCCGCTATTGAAGTTTCAGCGGGCTTAGCTTCTTCCTTTGTTTCGGTTGTCGCAGTAGTTTCTTTTTTGTCGCTATTGCTATTGCAGGCCACCAACGATGCAAAGACGATAGCTGAGATAAATATTCTTTTCATGACATTTTTTTTTAGATGTGTAAATGTATTAACTCAAACCCAATAATGAACGATTAAATGCATCATCCGCCTGTACACCCGCAAAATCATCAAATGCCCTTTCCGTCACCCGGATAATATTTTTCTGGATAAACTCCGCTCCTTCCTTTGCACCATCTTCCGGATGTTTCAGGCAGCACTCCCACTCCATCACGGCCCATCCTTTGTAATCATATTGCGTCAGCTTGCTGAAAATTGTTTTAAAATCTACCTGTCCGTCGCCGGGTGAACGATAACGTCCAGCCCTGTTGAGCCAGCTTTGATAACCACCAAAAGTTCCCTGGCGGCCGGTAGAATTGAATTCCGCATCCTTAACATGAAACGCTTTTATTCGCTCATGATAAAAATCAATGTATTGTATATAATCCAGTTGCTGTAATACAAAATGGGAAGGGTCGTACAATAAACAGGCACGCGGATGATTCTTTACTCTTTCCAAAAACATTTCATAGGTCACACCATCAAACAGGTCCTCACCGGGATGAATTTCATAGCAGACATCCACACCGCATTCATCAAAATAATTAAGTATTGGTGTCCATCTTTTGGCTAATTCATCAAAACCTGCTTCAACTAATCCCGCCGGCCGCTGCGGCCATGGATGAAAGGTGTGCCAGAGCAATGAACCACTAAAGGTAGCATGCGCATTCAATCCCAGATTTTGGGAGGCTTTGGCGCCGTACATTAATTGTTGTACCGCCCATTCCTGTCTCGCCTTAGGATTTTTTTTGTAAGCATCTGGAGCAAAAGCGTCAAACAGATCGTCATAAGCCGGGTGCACGGCTACCAGCTGTCCCTGCAAATGTGTGGACAGTTCGGAAATCTCGAGTCCGCACTCATTGATGATCCCTTTTACTTCATCGGCATAGGTTTTACTTTCCGCTGCTTTTTGCAGATCAATACAACGCGGATCCCAACTTGGGATCTGTACTGCTTTGAAACCTAAACTTTCCGCCCAAAGGCAGATCGAACGGAGGTTATCAAACGGCGCTTTGTCACCAAGAAATTGCGCTAAGAAAATTCCAGGTCCTTTAATGGTAGTCATATTTAAAACCCCAACCCCTAAAGGGGCTTTTAGCCTCCGAATTTAAACCCTAAATCCCTAAAGGGACCTTTAGACTCCGTCATTTGTAAATACATTACTTTTTGACGTTTCCCGAATCTCAAATTCAGAATTGATTAAAAAATTTGGTTTGCTATTTTTCGTTGTTTCTAAAATGATTTCTTTATGATTTATCTATCGAATCACGTAAAACTAATTCTACTGTCGGACGCTAAAGCCCCCTTTAGGGGGTTTGGGGGTTACAACTCAATCCACTTTGTATCACTCTTCCCGCTTTCTATTACCTTCTCAACAAAGGTCATCCCTCTGACCCCTTCCTCTACCCCCGGAAAATCGAGCCACTCGGGTTGAGCTTCCGTACCGCTCATCTTTGCTTTTACACACAGGGCAAAGTTGCGATACAAGTTGGCAAACGCTTCCAAATATCCTTCGGGGTGGCCGGACGGAACACGGGTATTATGTTTGGCAAAACTACTGAGGTAAAGATTTCCCGTACGGTATATTTCTGTCGGCTTATCCACCCATTTCACTTTTAAACTATTGGCGTCCTCCTGTTGCCATTCTATTCCGCCTTTTTCACCATAGACTCTTATCCGGGTATTATTTTCTTCACCGGCTGCCACCTGTGTAGCGTATAAAAACCCACTCGCTCCATTATCAAATTTTAATAAAACGGTTCCGTCATCATCCAGCTTTCTTCCTTCCACTACTGTATTGATATCCGCACAAAGTTTTGTAACAGTTAACCCACTGACATATTCGGCCAGGTTGAATGCATGTGTTCCGATATCACCCATAGCCCCGGCTATTCCACTTTGTGCAGGATCGGTTCTCCAGGTAGCTTGCTTACGAGAGTGATGTGTACTGTCATCTGCTTCTAAAAAATTGGTGAGCCATCCCTGCGGATAATCAACATATATTTTCCGGATCTTTCCAAACTTACCACTCAATACCTGTTGCCTTGCTTCTTTAACCATCGGATAGCCGGTATAGGTATGCGTGAGACAAAAAAGTAATTGGCTATTTTTAGCAATTTCCTGTAGTATTTTAGCCTCTTTCAGATCGAAGGCCAAAGGCTTGTCCAATATTACATGAAACCCGTTTTCCAATGCCAGCTTTGTTGGTTCAAAGTGCACATGATTGGGTGTAACGATACTAACTATATCCATTCGTTCATTTGCCGGCAATGAACTTTCGGTTCGTATCATTTCCTTATATGATCCATAGATGCGCTGTGGTGATAGATTCAGTGTTTCACCTGCCTGTTTGGATTTTTCAGGGTCGCTGCTGAAAGCACCGCATACCAGTTCTATCTCTCCGTCCATTCCTGCGGCAATGCGGTGTACGCCGCCAATGAAAGCACCCGGCCCGCCACCGATCATACCCATCCGTAATTTTCTAGTTATCATTTCAAACAATTATAAGTCTTTCTGCAATTTATTTTCTGGAAGCAAAGAAATGAATATGATTTTAAAAATAGTACATTTAGCTTTTACAACCATCTTAATTACAAATCTAACGACATGCAAGCCGTAAATAAAAATCAACTTTTTGTTGCCAGTTGCCTGGCTCTATTGGTCACTTCACTTTCTTTCGGTATCCGTGCCGGTATCCTTGGCCGATTAGGCGTTGAGTTTGGCCTTGATAAAGGCGAACTGGGCACTATCGCAGCCACCGCGTTTTGGGGATTTCCTTTAGCCGTTATTATCGGCGGAATGGTCGTTGATATTATCGGGATGAAACGCCTGCTGGTTCTCGCATTTATTTTCCACCTGGCAGGTATCGTGCTTACCATTTATGCCGGCAGTTTTTCAAACCCTTTCTGGTCATTATTTATTTCTACACTACTTATTGGTATTGCCAACGGTACGGTAGAGGCCGCTTGCAATCCTTTGGTAACCGCATTGTATACCGACAATAAAACTACCAAGCTCAACCATTTTCATTTATGGTTCCCCGGGGGCATCGTCATTGGAACACTTATCGTTTATTTCTTTGACCAGGCTGGTATTGGCTGGCAGGTACAGGTGGCCATGATGATCTTACCAACTCTTATCTATGGCTATCTTTTCTCGCGGCTGAAATTCCCCGTTACAGAAAGAGTATCAAGTGGTGTATCTACCGCGGATATGTATAAATCACTGGCCAATCCATTATTTATTTTCATGATCATCTTAATGTTTGGTACAGCTATTACAGAGCTTTTCACAGGACAATGGATAGATGTATTATTAAGAAATGTCTCCAAAAACGCATTGCTGATCCTTACGGTATCAACGGGTGTGATGGTGATCGGCCGGGCATTTGCCGGTCCCATAGTTCACAAGTTGGCTCCACAAGGAGTCTTATTAATGTCAGCGATCATAGCCACCATCGGCTTGTACCTCCTTGGTAACACATCTGGTAATATGATCTTTATTGGAGCTTTGGTCTTTGGCGCCGGTGTTTGCTATTTCTGGCCCACCATGCTTGGCTTTGTAGCCGAATATTTACCAAAGACAGGAGCGGTTGGGCTGAACCTGATGGGCGGTGCCGGTATGTTTGCTGTTTCTGTATACACTATGTTTATGGGAGGAGTATATGACAAACATATTGCAGCTAAACTTCCTGCCGGAGCTGACCTGAAAGTTTATAATTCACCTGATGCAACGGAAGAAATGAAGGCTGCCTTAGGTGAGGCCAATAAGGCCGCAGGTCCGGAGATCATCAATACTACATTAATAATACCGATTATATTGATCGTCGCTTTCGCGGGTTTATACCTCTATATGCGGAACAAGAAAAAGCCCGTGCTACAAATAGCCTGATCAATAAATTTATACTTACAATATGAATCTGACAACCCGTGTCCAACTATCCGCGATGATGTTCCTCGAATTTTTTATCTGGGGCGGATGGTTTGTAACGCTTGGAACTTTCCTCGGTAATAATCTCAATGCTACGGGTATCGAATCAGCCCGGGTCTTTTCTACACAATCCTGGGGTGCAATTATCGCTCCCTTTATAATTGGATTAATTGCAGACCGGTATATTAATGCGGAAAAAATACTGGGAGCTTTACATATTATCGGCGCTATCCTGATGTATCAAATGTACAATGCCGATAATATCAGTGTTTTTTACCCCTATGTATTGGTGTATATGATATTGTATATGCCCACCATTGCTTTGGTGAATTCAGTGTCATTTAATCAAATGAAAGACCCTGAAAAAGAGTTTTCCAATATCAGGGTTTTTGGAACCATTGGCTGGATCGTTGCGGGTTTGTTGATCAGCTTTCTATTCCATTGGGACACCGAAGAAAATACGTCGAAAGGATTATTGAAAAATACATTCCTGATGGCATCAGTGGCTTCGCTCGTTTTAGGTTTGTTCAGTTTTACACTGCCCAAAACCCCGCCTTCAAAAAGTGCCGGCGAAAAGGTAAGCCTGAAAGAGATCGTTGGACTTGACGCTTTAAAATTGCTGAAGGATAGGAACTTCGCGATCTTTTTTATCTCCTCCATTCTCATTTGTATCCCATTGGCTTTTTATTATCAAAATGCCCACCCTTTCCTGTCTAATATTGGTATGGACAACCCTACCGGCAAAATGACGATTGGTCAAATATCTGAAGTATTATTCCTACTGTTACTCCCACTATTTTTTAAAAAATATGGATTTAAAAAAACAATTTTGGTGGGAATGTTGGCCTGGGCGGTACGGTACATGTTGTTTGCATTTGGCAATGCCGGCGACCTGAGTTTTATGCTGATCATCGGCATAGCACTTCATGGTGTTTGTTATGATTTCTTTTTTGTATCCGGCTACATTTACACCAATTCGAAAGCCGGTGAAAAATATAAAAGCGCTGCGCAGGGCCTTATTACATTGGCCACCTATGGTGTGGGCATGCTGATTGGGTTTGAGATCGCCGGTATGATCACGGATTCATATAAGATATCCGATAAAGAATTCAACTACAAAATGATCTGGATCATACCTTCCGTTATCGCCGCGGTTGTCTTCTTATTGTTCTCCGTTTTCTTCAAAGACGAAAAAAAACAAATATGATACCCGCCTCATGATATTCACTCATTCATTAGTAACTTTATAAGCTTGTTAAATATGAACAAATCAACCTCCCGTCGTAAACTCTTAAAGCAAATTGCATCCGGATCATTAGCTGCGGCTGTTATACAACCTCTTCAAGCATTTGCTGATACCAATATGCAAGAACAACAAAAACTTAAAGGCAATATCAATCATTCGGTATGCCAATGGACCTATGGTTCCGTTCCACTTGACCAACTATGCCAGGAAGTAAAGAAAATTGGAATGAAGGCCATCGACCTCCTGGGCCCTAAAGATTGGCCGACACTTCAACAATACGGCCTTCAGTGTTCGATGTGCTATGTCGCAGGCAAGGCAACCATTCCAGACGGATGGAACAACCCGAAATTTCATGAGCAGTTAATAAAAGATTACCTGGAAACAATTCCGCTTGTGGCTAAGGCGGGTTACAAAAACCTGATTTGTTTTAGCGGCAACCGAAATGGAATGGATGACGCTGTTGGTATTAAAAATTGCGCGGATGGGCTTAAGAAAATAATGGCCGCCGCTGAAAAAAATAATGTGATCATCCAGATGGAACTATTGAACAGCAAGGTAGATCACAAAGATTATATGTGTGATAAAACTCCCTGGGGTGTTGAATTATGCAAAGCAATTGGTTCTTCCAACTTTAAATTGTTGTATGACATATATCACATGCAGATCGATGAAGGAGATGTGATAAGAACGATTCGGGATAATTATCAGTATATCGGTCATTTTCATACAGGCGGTGTTCCGGGTAGGCACGAGATCAATGAATCACAGGAATTATATTACCCGGCCATTATGAAAGCAATATTGGACCTGGGGTATACAGGATATGTAGCCCAGGAATTTATTCCAACCGGAAAAACGAATGAAGAGAAGTTTGTGGCTTTGCAAAAAGCGGTGATGGTATGTGATGTGTAACCCCCAAACCCCTAAAGGGGGTGCAACACACAGCCCTCGCTTTTTGGAAATACGTATTATTAGCAGTCTTTCCGAAAGTGGTGAGTAGACAAGCGAAGCTGAAGTGTTAGTTATATTAGTTTAGATTAGGAATGCAGAGAAGGGATAAGAGGGATGAGACCGTTGCAAAAAAAATTAATAGCATTACCGAAGTTGATTTTATAAAATAACTCTCTCCCCGAGAGATTAACAATGAAAACGATTTAATAACACCCCTTTAGGGGACGGGGGTTAAATAATTTTTTATGGCAGACAATGAATATGATGCAATCGTGATCGGCTCCGGTATCAGTGGTGGCTGGGCCGCAAAAGAATTGACGCAGAAAGGACTTAAAGTGCTGATGCTGGAACGTGGTCGTGACATCAAACACGTAAAAGATTATGTAAATGCGACCAAAGAAGTGTGGGAATTTCCCCACCGCGGCGGAAGAACACAACAGATGATCGAAGATTACCCCGTGTTGAAACGTGACTATCCACTCAACGAAACAGTATTGGACTATTGGGTAAAAGACAGCGAAAGTCCCTATACAGAAATAAAACGTTTTGACTGGTTCCGTGGTTACCATGTAGGAGGTCGTTCATTGATGTGGGGCCGCCAAAGTTATCGGTGGAGTGAGCAGGATTTTGAAGAAAATGCAAAGGACGGCTTTGGTGTTGACTGGCCCATCCGTTATAAAGATGTAGCGCCATGGTACAGCTATGCTGAAAAATTCGCAGGTATCAGCGGCTCAAAAGAAGGATTGGCTGTATTACCTGACGGAGATTTTTTACCGGCTATGGAAATGAATGTGGTAGAAAAAGATGTAGCGGCAAGAATAAAAGAATATTATAAAGGAACACGTCACATGTTCATTGGCCGTACCGCCAATATTACAGAGCCCAAGCCGGAACAGGGGAGAGTCAATTGCCAGTACCGCAACCGCTGCTGGAGAGGTTGTCCTTTCGGCGCCTATTTCAGTACTCAATCTTCTACACTGCCGGCCGCTATGGCAACAGGCAATCTTACCCTTCGTCCTTTTGCCATCGTTACCAAGATATTATATAATAAGGATACTAAGAAAGCTACGGGTGTTGAGATCCTAGATGCGGAAACAAATAAAACGTATGAGTACAAATCAAAGATCGTTTTTGTCAATGCTTCAGCACTTAACTCTGCCTGGATATTGATGAACTCCGCTACGGATATATGGCCTGATGGTTTAGGAAGCAGTTCCGGTGAATTGGGACATAATGTAATGGATCACCATCTTGGAGTAGGTGCAGGCGGCATGGTGGAAGGATACGAAGACAAATATATTTATGGCCGTCGTCCCAATGGGATATATATTCCGCGGTTTAGAAATATTGGATCAGATAAAAGAGATTACCTGCGTGGCTTTGGTTACCAGGGAGCCGCAAGCCGGCAGGGATGGAGCCGGGAAATTGCAGAAATGAGTATTGGCGCTGATTTTAAAGAGGCTGCCAGCGAGCCCGGGACCTGGACTATGGGTATGGGTGGTTTTGGTGAGATCCTTCCTTACCACGAAAACAAAATAACACTGGATAAAACCAAAAAAGATAAATGGGGATTGAATGTACTGGCCTTTGATGTGGAGCTGAAAGATAATGAGAAGAAGATGCGGATAGATATGATCAATGATGCCAAGGAAATGCTGGAAGCTGCCGGTGTAAAAAATGTAACGGCCCGGGATGGCGATGGTACGCCAGGTCGTGGTATACATGAAATGGGAACTGCCCGTATGGGTCGTGATCAAAAAACATCCGTGCTGAATGGTAACAACCAGGTATGGGATGCCAAGAATGTATTTGTAACTGACGGCGCCTGTATGACATCAGCTTCATCTGTTAATCCTTCATTGACCTATATGGCACTGACGGCAAGAGCAGCTGATTTCGCGGTAAGTGAATTAAAGAAAGGAAACCTGTAAGTAATGCCGGACAAAGGAGAATGAAATAAAAATGAGGAAGGATATCGTAAAGGAATTGACCGCCATGTTTGAAGCTGCCGGGGCTAAAAATGTCCATCCCTGGGAAACCTATTACAGCATTGGCCAGGGAATTCATGAAATGGGGACGGCAAGAATGGGTAAAGATTCGAAAACACCGGTGTTGAATGGCAACAATCATGTATGGGATGCGAAGAATGTTTTTGTAACCGATGGGGCG